>JAESTB010000237.1 GCA_016763815.1 Arenicella sp. | reverse complement strand
GACTATTTGATTGTGCGAAGGCCAGTAGGCATCGCCGGAATCGTTCGCAGCGAAATCGGTAATGGGGTTGTTTAATTCGAAGATCATCAAAAAAACACTCACAAAAAGGGTGTTTTAGCGCGCCTTTGTGTGCGGTTCCTTGATTATGAAGCCGCACAAATACACGCCTTTAACGGCGAAACATAGTGTTCCCGAAGGGTATAAAATGAGTCGATAGTTTAATTTTATTTTTTACTAACACAAGGGTTTTTTATCTAATTTTTATTAAAATTTAAGCTGACCATTTCGCGCCGTTTTCGGCTTCTAGGTTTACACTAGCCAAAAATAACAAACAATAAACAATCAAGTGAACGATATGAGTGACTATAAGGGTAAAACGGCGGTGATTAGTGGCGGTGCAGAAGGCATCGGCTTCGGCATCGCTCAGGCAATGGGTCAAGAGGGCATGAATGTGGTCTTGGGCGACATCGACGAATCTCAACTAGCCGAGGCTCACGCCAAGCTCAAAGCTCAAGGGATCGAGGTTTTGACGGTTAAGATGGATGTAGACGATCCGGCGCAATGGCAGCTACTTGGCGAACAAGCAGTGCAGTGATTTGGAAAAGTTCATATGTTGGTTAATAACGCAGGCGTCGCCTCGGCTCCCGGCCCGATCGAAAAGACTAACCATAAAGATTGGAATTGGGTAATCGACGTCTATCTTAAAGGCGTTATTTATGGTGCCGAAGCTATCGTGCCGTTAATCAAGGAGCATGGCGAAGGCGGCTGGGTGATCAATGTGGCGTCTATGGCGGGCATGATCGGCGTACCCTATGCGGGTGCGTATACCGCAACCAAAGTTGCGGTTGTTGGCATGTCGGAAGCATGGAATGTTGAATTGGCTAAACACGATATTGACGTGTCGGTACTGTGCCCTGCATTTGTTAAAACACGCATCCATTTGTCTCATCGTAACCGTCAGCAAGAGCATTTTGATGAACAACGCAAGGTTGACCCTGAAGCGGCTCCAAAACATAACGCAGCGCAAGAGTTTGTCGAAAACGGTATCGCCGCTGAGCTGGTTGGCAAACGTGTGGTTGAAGCCCTTAATGCTAAGGAGCTGTATATCTTTACACACCCTGCTCAGCGCGAAGTGGTACAGAAACGATTTAAGGCAATAGACGATGCTTTCGAGCGCGCTCAGAAAAGCCCGCTACTGGCTGACGTCACAGAGCAGTCGCCGATGATATTTGATTAGCTCACAAGTACAAGAAAACGGCGAAAGTATGCAGAGCCCTTAATAGTCCGCCGATCTATTAAGGGGCTTTGATTGTGTTTTCTCGAGCTAATGGCAACACACTGACTGAAAGTAACACCTATCTCAAAAGCGATGTTAAACTTCGATCATGGAAGATGAATGGCTCAGTAAACTCGATCAAAATAGCGCAGTAATAGTTCCAACGAGGAGCTTAGCAAACGAGCTAAATGAGCGTGTCGCACGATATTTTGTCGCCTCAGGTCAGTCGGTTTGGGTGGCGCCTACGATCCTGGTTTGGTCTGATTACTTGCGTCAACTTTGGCAGCTTAACCGCGACATGCTGTCGCAAAAACTCAGTGTGCACAGCCTCATCAGTGGCCAGCAGTCGGCTATTTTGTGGACTCAGATCATCGAGACATCGCGGCGTAAAGAGGATGAACTAAATCTATTAAATGTTCAGCAAACTACGCGCGCCGTGCAACGCAGCTGGAAGCTCATGCATGACTGGAATATCAGTTCATCTCAACTAAAACAAGATCATGTGGCCGATACTGAGCAGTTCCTTTTATGGGCCAAAAGCTATCAAGACTTACTCGAGAAGCGAGGTTTGTTTGATGAACAATTACTGATCAGTGCTCTGCTAAATGAACCGAAAATTCAACATCCTTTTGCTGAACTTAATCTAGTCTCTTATGACTTACTAACGGCCGCTCAAAAGCGTTATTTGGAAATTGCCCAAGAGAACGGCGTCCGATACGAAAGTTCTCGGCCATCAGTCGTTGCTCAATCAACTGAGTATCGGCAGTACGAGAACAGTAAGGCCGAAATTACCGCGGCCTTAGAGCATGCGCGCAGCTGTTTAGAAGAGAACCCCGATCACACCGTTAATGTAGTGATTCCTGACTTGGCAAATAGGTATGCACAGGTTCAAGAACTTGCTCGAGAGGTATTCTACCCATCAGCATCACCACTAAGTGTGCAACAAAATAGCTGCGTCTATGGTTTTAGTTTAGGTCAATCGTTGTTTGATCTGCCGGCAATTGAAGCGGCCCTAAGAGTTATTTCATTATTGAAAAATCGGACTAATACGATTGAATTTGGTTTTCTGTTACGCAATCGTTTTTTAGGTTTTAGTGCTGAGCACCGAGAACAAGGGCGTCTGTTCGAGCAGTGGTTGAAGCGCAATCGGCTACACACATTTTCGTTCGATCAATTGCCGATGTTGTATCAGCAATGTTTAGAATATTTTGCCAAACGCGATCAAGTATTAGAGACCAGTCTGCTACCCGCATTAACGCATTTAGTAGAAAGTCGCCAAGCGCTACAGGCGCGTTTAGCCGCGGCTAAAGAAGCGTCTAACTTCGCCGCCATTAGCTTTACCGATTGGGTGCAAGTATTCAGCGATTGGCTCAACCAGTGGCAATGGAAAACCGCGACACAAGGTTCTCAACTCAACAGCGTGCAGTATCAATTACAAACCAGATGGCAGGCCTTGCTCGAGGAGTTTGCTAGTTTAGCCGCGGTGCAGCAGCGCGCAGGTTTGTCTCGCGCGTTTGAGTTATTGCAGCAAATGGCTCGTAATACTGTGTTCTTGCCTAAAGGTGCCGATTCGCCGATTCTGATTTCTGGTGTGTTTGATGCGATTGGCCGTAAGGTCGATAGCTGTATTGTCACCGGCATGCATCAAGATTACCCTGCGCCACCATCAAATGATGCGTTCATAGCAAACCGCTTTTTGATTCAATCAGGTCACCCCGAAGCTACCGCTGAGACAGGCTTCATGCATGCTAGGAGCGTTATGCATAGCTTACTTAGCTGCGCGACTAATAGACTGATTTCATACCCCAGCGCGAACGATCAAAATCGTGAAATTGTGATGCAGCCGAGCTCACTTTTTAGAAGCGAATCGTGGCTTAGTATCGCGCCGCTCAGAGCTGAAACTAGCCCGCTGGAGTTAGAGCATTACCAAGACACACAAGGCCCTCCGTGGCTGGAGCCCGGCCGTGCTAAAGGGGGCTCAAAAATATTTGAAAACCAGTCTAATTGTGCGTTCAAAGCTTTTGCTACACATCAGCTAGGTTTCTTAGAAGAGGCCGAAGCTGAGTTTGGTCTAGATGGGCTTGATCGCGGCAACGTGGTTCATCAGTTGTTGGATATGCTTTGGGGCCGATTGCAAACTCAGGCGGCGCTGAGCGATATGGGTGACTCGGCTCGTCTAGTGTTGGTCAAGAGTGTTATAGATGATTGCTTTAATCAAGGTGAGTTCAAGCTTACTCAAGATAAAATAAACCTACTAAGGCATGAGAAAGGTCGCTTACAGAATCTGTTGCTGGCGTGGTTAAAAGAGGAAGATAAACGACCGACAAATTTTTCCGTAATCGAACGAGAGGAGCTACGTGAGGGTGAGTTTGGTGGCATCCGTTACCGATACATAATTGATCGACTGGATATCACTGACGATGGAAGAAGCGTGATTATCGATTATAAAACCGGTGCCGTGAATCGTAACGACTGGGCCGGCGAACGAATCAAAAGCCCTCAGATGCCATTGTACGCCTTGGCGTTAGATAAGGTTAAAGATAAGCCAGTCTCAGGTATTGCCTTTGCGCAAATTAAGTCTGCAGACCTAAAATTTATTGAGTTGTCTGAACAAGAGTTGTTTCGTAAAGGCTCTCATTACACGGCTAAGTACGAAGATCAGTGGCTGGAAAACCGTCAGGCGTGGCCGGCAATTTTCAGCCAATTGGCGAAAGATTTTTTGTCAGGCCAGGCGGTAGTTAACCCTATCGATGAGACAACCTGCCAGTATTGTGAGCTAACGCCTTTTTGCCGAGTCTCACAACTTAGAACTGATCAAAATAGTAATCGCGAGATGCCACTACCGATTAGCGGGGAAACGCTATCATGAATGAAGCGGCGACTAGTAGTCTAGCGGGTAGTGACTCAGAGGCCCGACGTACTGCTTTAGATCCTAAACGGTCTTTCATTGTGCAGGCACCTGCGGGTTCCGGTAAAACCGGCCTTTTAGTTTATCGAATGCTTACCTTATTGGCATCGGTAGACAAGCCGCAACAAGTATTGGCGATCACCTTTACCCGTAAAGCGACCGCCGAGATGCGAGAGCGCTTATTGCAATTGATCGAGTCTGCCGAGCGTGGTGAGCAAAGTGATAACGCGTTTGAACAACAAGGCATCGATCTCGCCGCTGGTGTGTTAGCTCAGGATGAAAAGCATAACTGGCACTTATTAGATGCTCCGCATCAACTTCAAATCCTGACTATAGATTCGTTCTGCGCAAAACTCACTGGCAGCATGCCATGGTTGAGCCGTTTGGGTGATCGTCCGCGGACCACTGATCAGGCTGATGCTCATTACTCGGTTGCTATTGAGCAGCTGTTTGCTGAGCTGCTAGATGATACGTCGCATATCACCCCAGCGTTAACAACGGTAATGTTGGAACTCGATTTTAACTACAATAAGGCGCGTCAATTATTTTCGTCGATGCTGGCAAAGCGTGATCAATGGTTAAGGCATTTGCTGCAAGGCGACTTGGTCTCGATGCGCGATGAATTAGAGCAGGCATGGCAAAATATTGTTGACTCACAGCTTGCTAATATCAGCGAAATTTTACCGCTCTCGACCACTGATGAACTTGGTAAATTAGCGGTCTATGCGGCGCACAATTTTCCACACAAAGAAGGCGCCACGCCGCCGCTAACAATATTTTTAGATTATCAGGAGAGCGATCAACTAACCGCAGACCATTGGCGTGCGCTTTGCCATATGCTTCTTAGCGGCAATAACTTTCGCAAACGAGTTAATAAGAATTTGGGCTTTGAAGCTAAGAATGTGAATACTAATCGAATGCATGAGTTGCTGGCCGAATTTGCTGATGATTGGGAGCTGCTAAGTGCATTAAACGAAATTAAAACGGTGCCCAGTGCAAGTTTTGAAGATGCTGACTGGACTCAATTACTGGCACTCGAGCGGGTACTTAAATCGTTAGCCGCATTGCTGCAGCTAAGGTTTAGGGCGACCGGGGAGTGCGACCATAGCGAAGTAACGCAACGTGCTAATTTGGCATTACAAGAGCTGGAGAATCCAACCGATCTTGGTTTGCGAATGGATTATCACTTACAGCATATTTTGGTTGACGAGTTTCAAGATACCTCGCACGGTCAAATAGAGTTACTTAAAAAACTAACCGCCGGTTGGGCCGACTCGAATGAACTGAAAACCTTGTTTTTAGTGGGTGACCCGATGCAGTCGATTTATCGATTTCGTGAAGCCGACGTGAGTTTATTTTTACAAGTTACCGACAACGCCAATACTCAACTATTTCCCGGCTTGGATATTTCTGCGTTACATTTAACCGAGAACTTTCGTTCAAGTAATAGTCTGGTAACATGGTTCAACGCGACTTTTCAGGGTAGCTTCCCTAAGCGTAATAACGTGCTTTCGGGCGCTATTAATTACGCACAGGCCAGCTGCTCCAAAAGCGACAATGAGCTGCCCTGCGACTACTTACTGGCATACGACAAAGAGCAAGAAGCGAGCTTAGTGCTCAGCTCGGTAATTGAGCAGGTCGCCGCGTTACCAAGCCGCCGTGATCAAGTTGCGATACTGGTAAGAACGCGCTCTCAGCTGAACTATTTACTACCCAAACTACAAAGCGCCGGTATTGCTTACGCCGGTATTGATATTCAGCCATTGGCTGACTTGCAGGCAGTGATAGACTTATTGACGCTCTGTAAAGCTATCTGTCGAGAGGATGACAGAGTCGCATGGTTAGCGTTATTACGAGGCCCATGGTGTGGTTTGAGTCTGAGTGACATTAAGCGAATGGTAGGCCGTCAAGACGCCACCGTTTGGTCACAATTGCAGAATGCCGATACCGGTCAATTAAGTGATCAGCAGAATAGAAATTTAAGCCGTTTTACGCAACAGATGCAGTTAACCATGGCGCAGCGACAACAGGTTTCATTGGCCAGTCTCGCGCGTTGGGCTTGGCTAGGTTTGGGCGGCGAGTATACCTTGATGGGCGCTAGCAAAGACGATATTGAAACCGTCTTTGGTTTAATATCTAATCTTGAAGAAGGTGGCGACTTGCCCTCGATGCGTGACCTCGATAGAGCTCTTATGGGGCTATACGCGCAACCAAAATATGACGCTGATGGTCAGGCCCCGCAAGTGGTGGTGTCTACTATGCACAAGTCGAAAGGCTTGCAATACCATAGTGTAATTTTGCCAGGGCTTGCTAACCCTCCGAGAAATTCTGACAAAGAAGTATTGATGTGGGCTGAAGCGCAGAATAGCGACGGTGAATCTGATCTTTTGCTTGCGCCGTTTACCGATCAAGGCGCGTCTAGCGATAAAATAAATGACAGCTTGCACTACCAATATTTACGACAGCTAGACGCTAAACGTAGCGCCAACGAAACAATTCGTTTGATGTATGTCGCAACGACTCGAGCCGAGAAAAAATTGGTATTAATCGGTCGTGCAAAGCTCGATTCGAAATCAGAGCAGCTTAGGCCACCAAGCAAAAGCACATTGTTAGCCACTGTGTGGGATGCGTTAGAGTCTAACTTTGGTTTTCCATTAACCGAGGCAACTGAGCGTGATGCTTCTGAGCCATTACCGCAAACATTAAATCGTTTGCCCAGTGATTTTGTTAAGCTTTACCGAGACTCTATTCAATGGCAGGTCTCGCAGCAACTCAATAGTGCACCTAAAGTGCCTGACGAAACCTTAGAAATAGAATACCAATGGGCCACCGAAGTCGCGACCGGTGTTGGTATCGTTTTGCATGACTGGCTACAATACAACGGTGCTAAAGTGCTCAAGCTAGAGGTGGGCCCCAGCTTAGTGCGACGGTGGCGAGCCGAGCTATTAAATTTGAGAGTGCCGTATAGCTCGCTTGATTATGCATTGCAGCGCTTAGTGGTCGCGGTGAAAAATATTCAGAGCCACAAAGAGGCCCATTTCCTATTTGAAAACTACCCAGAATCAAACAATGAGTTTACCTTGTCAGCCTTAGAGAACGGCTCGGTGAATAAGTATCGGCTTGACCGATCCTTTGTTGATCATGCCGGCACTCGTTGGATTGTTGATTACAAGAGCACCGTGCATGATAACCACGACGTCGCCGAGTTTGCCGCCGAGCAAGTGCGTAGTCGGCATAAACTGCAGCTTGAAAAATATGGCTTTTTATTCAGTCAGGTTGACGCAAGGCCGATTCAACTAGCAGTATACTTCCCATTATTAAAGCAGTTAATAAGTTGGCCGTATCAAACGGCGAACCACTAGCCCTAACTAAATGCAGTCTTATTGAATCATGAAAAAAGTAAAACTAGGTAGTAGCGACCTTCAAGTAACCGAAGTATGTTTAGGTAGCATGACTTGGGGCGAGCAGAATACGCAAGCCGAGGGGCATCAGCAAATTGACTATGCTCTTGATCAAGGTATTAACTTCATCGACACCGCGGAGATGTATTCGGTGCCGCCGAGCAAAGAGACCTATGGTGCTACTGAGGCTATAATTGGTAACTGGATTGCGGCTAATCAGAGCAAGCGCCAAGACATAGTTTTAGCCAGCAAGATTGCCGGCAGTGGTGTGGCATGGGTGCGTGACGGTGCGCCGATCACTGGAGCCTCGGTTAAGGAAGCTATCGAAGATTCGTTGCTTCGTCTTAAAACCGATTACATCGATCTGTATCAACTGCATTGGCCGAACCGAATGACGCCTCATTTCTCGATGCATTGGCCTGGGCGAGTTGACCCATATAGAACTGATGTTAAGAAAGAACGCGAAGGCATGCTGGATATCCTGCAAGCGCTTGATGCGGCGATGAAAGAAGGTAAAATTCGCAACATTGGATTGTCTGATGACACCCCTTGGGGCATCAGCGAATACCTGCAACTGGCTGAGAAGCACGACCTGCCTAAAATGGTGTCTATTCAGAATGAATTCAGCTTGCTGCATCTAAAAGACTGGCCCTATCTAATTGAAACTTGCGTATTTAATGAAGTTGCCTACTTACCATGGTCGCCGATAGCGGGCGGTGCGCTCTCGGGTAAATATGCTAATGGAGCAAAGCCAGAGGGGTGTCGCTGGACCATGCAACAACGTAACGGCATCTTTAGAGACACAAGCTTATCGCATCAAGCCGTCGCGGCTTATCAAGAAGTCGCCAATGCCAATAATTTGACACTGGTGCAATTGTCGTTAGCGTGGGTCTATCAATTGACCGGCGTCACGTCGACTATCATAGGCGCAACCTCGGTGGAGCAGCTTAAAGAAGATATCAATGCCTATGAAATTGCGTTGTCTGGTGAGATTCTAGAGCAGGTCGGTGCAGTGATTAAGCGGTTTCCCCAACCGTTTTAGTGTCGATCGATTGAATTTTATGACAATGTTCATTAGCTTAAAAAGGTTGACCTCGCTGCTGTTGATTGGCATCGTTT
>JAESTB010000236.1 GCA_016763815.1 Arenicella sp. | reverse complement strand
TTGTCCTTTCCAAGTAGAAAAAACTGCAGAGCCACCGCCAGCAAAAGGAAAACAGAACAAGCGAACATTTGCTTCCGGTCGGCTACAGGTAGAAACGAACCAAGGGCTGCTTTTCTCTAGGTCGTGTTTAACCGACCTAAAGGGCATGGGCATTGCTGCCGCATTGTCTAGCGGCATTAGGACGCTTGCTGTTCAGCTAAAAACTTCCGTAAGCTTAAAGGCCGCATATCGGTCCAAATTTTTTCAATATGGTTTAAACATTCTTCCTTTGACCCTGTTTTTCCTTCTTCACTCCAGCCAAGCGGTAATTCTCGCTCAACTAGCCAAATGGAGTACTGCTCCTCGTGATTATAAACTACTCTAAACACTAAACTCTCGCTATCTCCAAACATATGATGCCTCCCTAATCCATTATTATTTTAAATGATAATTTTTATCTTTTTTTTATCTTTTTTTTATCTATAAAACAAAGAATAAAATAACAAACAAATTGATCTAATACAACAAACAAATTGATCTAATACAACAAACAAACAACAGCTGGCCGAAATAATACAGTCAGACATAAATCAGTTTTAAAAGCAAAGTAATCTGACCTTGTCTCTAGTCAAAAAAAACGGCTAAATTTGTCTTTTTCACCCAAGCACAGCTTCTCATCGAAATGAAACTCCCCACTGCAAGCAGCGGGGTATCAATTTCGCAAGCAAAATCTATTCTGTGGCAAGCCACAGGGAATTTAACCCTCGCTTGCGATTAAAAAAGCACAGCCGCCGCATTCAATTCATGCTTCGTTTCATCAGCTATTGCCGCTGTGAATCTATTAGAATTCGAACACTTCGCTCTCTGAGTCTTCATTCTTTGATTCACTAGAAATACTCGACAGAGACTGGGCCAGCGATAAGTTATCTATAAAGTATCCAAATTCGACAACGGTTAAAAAATTAAACACATCCTGAACGTGAATATCTAGTTTGAATGATTGCCTAATCTCGGCTGAAACCTGCGCAGCTACAATAGAGTGCCCGCCTAGGTCAAAGAAGTTATCGTTCGTGCCAATTTTTGGAACCTTAAGAAGACGCTGCCATATTTCTACCAATTGTTTTTCCGTATCGTTTTTTGGCTCGATATAGGTCACCGATGACAGCTGTGAATAATCAGGTGCAGGCAGACTTCTACGATCTATCTTGCCACTATCGAGCAAAGGAAACCCGGATATAAACTCAATGAATTTTGGCACCATATAGTCAGGCAAGTGCTCTCTAAGGTACATACGAATCTTATCAATAGTCAGCGGCTCATCTAATATGTCCTCTTGAATGATATAAGCGATTAATACGCCTTCACCAACGGCACCTTGGTCTGTCGCCTCTGAGTTAAACACAACCACCGAACCCTTAACCGATTCATTTTGGTTCAACTGGTTTTGTATTTCGTCCAAATGAATTCGAAAACCACGTAACTTGATTTGATTGTCTTTTCGTCCCAAGTAATTCAGTTGACCATTTCGATGCACTTGAACCTGATCACTGGTTCGAAATAATCGCTCACCTGAGCTTGAGTACGGGTTTGGAATGAATTTTTCGGCTGTAAGGCGCGGGTCGCCGTAATAAGATAAGGCAAGCGCTCGACCACCGATGAAAAGTTCACCTGCGACGCCAGCCGGAGATCTATTCAGATAGCGGTCCAAAACATAAACCTCACAATTATTGATTGGTTTACCAATAGGAATGGAACTTCCGCGAACAGTCGTAGCCGGAACAGGGTAAAAAGTGGCATCCGCCGCAACTTCGGTCGAGCCATATAAATTGAGTAATTGCGCATCATCAAATGCTTCATAGAAACGTCGAACCAAATCCTCTTGTAAGACTTCTCCGCTACACACAACAAGCGACAGCTCAGGCAAGCTCTCTCCTAACTCCGGGTAATGGTCGAGCATAGACAATAACAATGAAGGCACTAAGGTTAACCGAGTTACCTTTTGGTCTTTAAGCACCGTGACGAACTCATACAAATCGAGCACTTTTTCATCAGGCACGATCACCAAAGGAACACCCTGCAGTAATCCTCCCCAGATCTCGGCAACGGCATCCACAAAACTACAGGTCGTTTTGTGACATAAAACTTCATTTTGCTGGTATGGGTATTCGCGCCACATCCAAGACAATCGATTCAGAGTCGCTTCGTGTGTTCCAATCACACCCTTTGGTATCCCGGTGGAACCGGATGTGTATAAAAGATAAGCGGCTTGCTTCGATGATAGAGACATCACCGGGTTCTGTTTCGAAAATTGGGTCAATTGGCTAGTAAGCGTATCTAGCTGAAGGATGTCACCGGAATTCATAAATTCGGCTCGAAAGGTGATTTCCTGCGAGAGGCTTAGTACTTTTTTCGCTTTAGCGCTGAGCAAATATTGCTCCAGCCGTGACATAGGTAGTTTAGGATCTAGCGGCAGGTATACTCCACCTACCTTAAGTATCGCCAACATAGCGGTGATGGCTTCCAAGCTTCGAGTCATTGCGACAGCAATAATGTCTCCACGCTCTATCTCTAGAGACAGTAGATAATGAGCC
Organism: Arenicella sp.; assembly: GCA_016763815.1. GTDB lineage: Bacteria > Pseudomonadota > Gammaproteobacteria > Arenicellales > Arenicellaceae > Arenicella. The sequence goes on along the minus strand of JAESTB010000236.1, from coordinate 2,538 downwards.
AACTGATTGGCATCCGTGTTTAGCTGATCGAAGGTTGTTATATTTTCTTCGAACAATATTGCGGCGCTATCAGGTGTTTCCTCTACTTGACGCTCGAATTCACTGACCAGAGTGTTTGCATTGTCTGTCTCATGTTCAGTTTCATTGATGCCATCAAGTAACAGTGTATCGCCCGAAGTCATCATCGGAACGGTGTATAACGCACTATGGCTATTGTGCACAATCGTCTCTAGAAAATTGATGTAATTGATTAGGAAGTTACGAATGTAATCCTGACTCATTAGGCTTTTATCGTAGCATAACCAACCGCCAAAGCTACCATCAGACTCCTCAATAAATGTTAGGTAAAGGTCGAATTTAGTGTGGCTCTTAAATTCAACGAATTCATCGTTATTGATACCCTTTGAGGAACCCGAGAGAACCTTATCTAGATCGCGGATATCAACTTTTTCACTGTCTATCTGTTTTACCTCAACACCTGGCAGATTGAATTCACTGGCACCAGCGACTTGGAACACAAACATTGCTTGAAAGAGCGGTGATACGTTCAAGCTACGCACGGGGTTAACCGCTTCAACAACTCGATTAAAAGGGGCATCTTGTTTTGAATATGCTTCAGTACAGGTCTCTTTTACCGTTCTTAAATGCTCAATAAAACTATTATTTTCATCAACATAAATATCCATAACGGTGGTGTTCAGAAAATAACCGATCAGCCCTGATAGTTCTTGTTGTCGGCGGTTTTCAATCGGTGTCCCGATTAGTACTTCGTCCTGTTGGACGTAACGGCTCAGTGCTAATGAGAACGTTGCCAGCATTGTCATATAAGGACTGCAACCCGCTTTCCTGCCCAATAACTTGAGCTGCTCCGCAAGTTTGGCATTCAAACTGATGGGCACAGAGAAACCATTTGCGGCCCTACCCTTAACTCCTTCTTTATCACCGATGTTTAAGTGATGTGGCGAGTCTTTTAACTTTTTCTGCCAGAAGTCAACTTGCTGGTCCAAATAGCCTTGCTGGCGCTCCCAATGAACAAAGTCCGTGTATTGAATGGGGAGCTCAGGTAACAAGGGGTGAGTCAATTGATTCTCTCTATCAGAATATTGCTTATAACATTCACGCAGCTCTTTAAGTAGAATACCTTTTGAACGGCCATCAAACACGATGTGGTGAGCACATAGCAACAAAATATGATAATCCTTGGCAATACGAATTAAAGTCGCGATAAATAACGGACCCGTCTCGAGATCAAAAACATAGCCTCCTGTGGACTCGATTAAATCGTATGCCTTTTTTGTTTGCTCATCTTCAGGCATATCTTGAAAATCAACAATAGTCACATCGAATGAATCAGGCGAGTGAACTGTTTGATAAAGCTCACCCTCTTTTTTCGCAAAACTAGTACGAAGTGATTCATGCCGAGCCACCACATACTTGAAGCTTTCAACCAAGGCTTCAATATCAAGGCTACCCCGCAGCTGATAAGCGCTAGGCATATTGTACTTATCATTCTTGCCTTCTATTTCATAGACATTCCACAAGCCGGCTTGACCGTAAGAGGCTGGTGCAGCCCGTTGTGAATCAACAACAGGAATAGTCAGCTGCGTACCCTGAACCTCAAGCTGTTTAAACAGTGCCGCTTGTTTCTCAGCGGGTAAATGCTTGATTCTCTCAAGCAGTTCCTCTCTCTTATTCATTTTTCTCCTCCATTATTTTTTGATGCTCTTTCTACGTTACAAACTATTCAGCAAACTTTCTAATTCGTCTAAATCCTGTACATCAGTTTTTTGCTGCAAAATATAGTCCTCGAACTCTCGAATCGTCGGACGCGTCAAAAAAACATCTATTCCGTATTGATGCCCGTGCTGTTTTTGTATTTTCATTGCCACTTGTAGGGACAATAAAGAGTTGCCACCCAACTCAAAAAAATCATCGTCCACTCCAATAGGAGAAACACCCAGTGCATCTGCCCAAATTGCCGCTAAGCCCTGGCTAATTTCGGTGTCAGCGGTCGCATACTTGACCGACATGTCAAAAGGACGGTCTCTTACCGCCGATAAGGACTGAGTCAGAGCAGGAGTATTGACATCCTCGGGTATCGACCTCAGCATGTTCAATGGCTCTTTTAAAACCACTACTCGGTTCAATGAAAGTCCAGTAAGCTGCTCAAAAACCTCGAGGCCCTCTGCGGTAGACAAGCTCTCAGCCAACTTTTCTTCACTCAATCTATGTCCCTGAGATTCCATGTGATCGTGCAACATCCCTACTTCGCTCCAAGCGCTCCAGTTCACCGATATAACAGGCAAGTCATGATTTTGCTCAACATTGGTCGCTAATGCGTCCATATAGGCATTAGCGGCACAATAATCAGCGCGCGCTGCTCCACCTTTAAGCGCATTGCGTGAAGAGCACAGTAATATAAAATCTAAGGTCTCACCGAGGCCACCCTTGAAATAGTCTATTAGGTGATGACTACCTGAAATTTTTGCTGAAAATGTAGCATCGCATTGGGCCTCTTTAAGGGTAGCCAAAAGGCCA
>JAESTB010000235.1 GCA_016763815.1 Arenicella sp. | reverse complement strand
TTCATCAAGCCTTTCTCGACCACAAGTACGTTTTTACCCGGTGCAATCTTAGTGCGGTTCGATACTCTAAAAATATGCGTATCAACGGCCATTGCTGGGTGGCCGAAGGCGGCGTTAAGCACCACATTTGCAGTCTTACGACCTACGCCGGGAGGCGCTTCAAGGGCTTCTCTATCTTCGGGAACAATGCTGTCATGCAGTTCGATCAGCATTTTACAGGCGGCAACTACATTCTTTGCTTTGCTGTTGTACAAGCCTATCGTTTTAATATATTCACTCAGCCCTTCGATGCCTAAGGCGTAAATCGCTTCGGGGGTGTTGGCTACTGGGAATAGCTTGTCGGTGGCTTTATTGACACCAACATCGGTGGATTGTGCGGATAAGGTTACCGCCACTAAAAGCTCAAAATTGGAACTGTAGTTGAGTTCGGTTTCGGGCTTTGGGTTTTCGTTTCGAAACCGGGTGAATATTTCTAGCCGCTTGTCTTTGTTCATAGTGTGTGGATTGAGTTAGCGGTTAAGACTTACGCGCCTTCACTCGGGCGAGAGACGCGGCAATATCGAGTTTGATTTGCTCGCTGCCCTTTTCTTTGCGTAGCTCCTTGAGCTTTTTCATGGAGCTTTTATCGGACTTGCGCTTGTCTTCGCGCTCAAGTTTGGCATTGGTTTGAGTTCGCGCGCGCTGAGCCGCTTCTGGCGAGTAGTCGGGCCAGCGCCAGTTCTGTTCTGTTTGTTGTATCTGATCTACCATGTCAATGCAATCAACTGGGCAAGGCTCTAGGCAAAGGTCACAGCCGGTACAGTCTCGTTCGATGACGGTGTGCATTACTTTTGCAGCGCCAATGATTGCGTCGGTCGGGCAAGCTTTGATACACATCACGCAGCCAATGCAGACACTTTCGTCTATTACCGCAACTTGCTTAGTTTTATGAAGACCATATTTAGGGTCTACCGGTTTGGCTGCTTGGTCTAACAAACTGGCTAAACCGTGCACCGTAATATCGCCGCCGGGAGGGCATTGATTTATCTGCGCCTCACCGTCAGCAATTGCTGCGGCGTAGTCATGGCAACGCGGGTACGTGCATTGCGTGCACTGAGTTTGCGGTAACCATTGGTCGATGGCTCGAATTTTTGCGTCGCGCTCCATTCTTTTGCGCTCTACTTAACTCGCATACCAGGCTCAGCACCATCGTCTGGGCTTAAAATAAATAAGTCTGAGCCACCTGGGCCAGCCGCCAAAACCATACCTTCAGATAGGCCAAAACGCATTTTTCGAGCCGCTAGATTAGCCACCATCACAGTAAGTTTGCCTTCTAATTCTTCAGGTTGGTAAGCTGACTTAATGCCGGCGAATACGTTACGCGTCTCGCCACCGATGTCTAGGGTAAGTTGCAGAAGTTTATCAGCACCATCAACATGCTCAGCCTTCACAATCTTGGCGATTCGAAGGTCAATCTTGGCAAATTCGTCAAAACTAATTTCATCCGAGATCGGGTCTTTAGCTAAGGGTGAATCAGGGTCGAGAGTTGAGATTTCTTCAAGTGATTCTTTGCTTTCTTCAATCATGTTTTCAATCGCATCGCTTTCAACGCGGGTCATTAGTGGTTTGAATTTATTTATTTTGTGATTTAGTAACGGTGTCTGCAAGTCATCCCAAGTCAGTTCCCTAGTATTTAGGAACGCTTCAGCGTCGCTAACCAGATTAGGCAGAACCGGTTTTAAGTAAATACACAGTGATCTGAATGCATTTAGACCTGCGGTACAAACTTGCTGAACCTCATCTAGCCTACTTTCGTCTTTGATTAGAATCCACGGCTTGTGTTCGTCAATAAACTGGTTGGCTTTGTCGGCTAATGCCATGATTTCGCGCATCGCTTGCGAGAACTCTCGGTTTTCGTAGCGCGCTGCAATCGCCTCGGCCGCGTTTGCAAACTCTAGGTGTAATTCTGGTGCGGCAGATTCAATAGCTAACATGCCATCAAAACGCTTGACGATAAATCCGGCGCAACGAGAGGCAATATTAACCATCTTGCCAACCACATCTGAGTTGACCCGAGCTGAAAAATCATCGAGATTCAAATCCATATCGACTACATTGTTACTTAGCTTTGCGGCAAAGTAGTAGCGTAAATATTCTGGGTTTAAGTGCTTTAGATAGGTTTCAGCTTTGATGAAGGTGCCACGCGACTTCGACATTTTAGCGCCATCAACGGTTAAGAATCCATGTACAAAAACAGCACTTGGCTTGCGATAACCAGCCGCTTCTAGCATCGCTGGCCAGAATAATGTGTGGAAGCGAACAATGTCTTTACCAATAAAGTGATAAAGCTCAGTGCCGCTTTTTTGACTATGGCCGTACTGCCAATAGCTTGCCCAGTCATCACCGGTTTTATCGCAGTGAATTTTATGGCTTGCCATATAGCCAATCGGTGCGTCTAGCCAAACATAGAAATACTTACCCGGTGCGTCGGGTATCTCAAAGCCCCAGTAGGGGTTGTCGCGGCTGATGTCCCAATCGATAAGACCACTTTCGAACCATTCGCTTATTTTATTGGCAATTTCAGGCTGTAATGCTCCTGAGTCTTTCCAGTTGCTGAGCATGCTCTCGAATTCGCTTACTTTGAAGAAGTAATGCTCGCTTTCTTTTTCAATTGGCGGCTTGCCCGACAATACTGAGTATGGATCGATCAGGTCCGTGGTGTCGTAGGTAGTGCCGCACACCTCGCAGTTATCGCCGTATTGATCGGCGGATTTGCACTTTGGGCAGGTGCCTTTGACGTAGCGGTCTGGCAGGAACATGCCTTTCTCTTCGTCGAAGGCTTGCTTGATGATACGCACGTCAATATGCCCACGCTCTTTTAGTGTTGAGTAAATCTCGGTGCTTAAGCGTTGATTTTCAGCGTGGTGGGTTCCGGTGAAGTTGTCCAGCCCGATTGAGAAACCCTGTAGTGATTCTCTATGCTGTGCCTCGGTGTTGTCGATTAGCTGCTGTGGCGTGATGCCCTGTTTCTCGGCGCCCAACATAATCGGCGTGCCGTGTTGATCATCGCCGCCGACAAAGGTTACTGTGTGGCCACGAATCTTTTGAAAGCGAGCCCAGATATCAGCTTGCATAAAGCCGACCATATGGCCGAGGTGTAGCGGGCCATTGGCATATGGCAGAGCGTTGGTAATTAGGATGCTACGATTACGTTTATCAGCGGGCATTGGATGAAATCACTAGGATTTATAGGCGATAGATTAGCCCTCTAATGTAACCGTTTTAGGCCTTCTAAACAATGATTTAGGCCAATATCAAGCACGCTTAGCTACCTGTGTTCGGGCCTTATTGCTGTGCTGATTTGTATAACACTGTTGAACTATTGTTGTACTAGCTCTTCGATCTTGAGGCCGGTGAGCTTTTTAATGTTACTGAATACGTAAAACATGGCGAACATGGTGATCACCATACAGGGCACCACGATCACGGGGTAGCTATAGAGGTTCATAGTGCCTAGTTCGTTATTAAAGGCGTCAGTTCCTGACTCGCTAACCACGATCCATTTTGCTAGTAAGAAATTTAATACCGACGATAGTACAAACGAGCTGGCTAGCAGCCAAGTGGCTTTCACCATCATGCTATCGAATTCGGCCGTTTTTGGTCTTTCGGCTAATATTGTCGACACTTTGTTGGTATCCATAAACGTATCGTTGTATAAAAATGTGCGAACTAATGGGTATTTGGTATAGGTTGAAACAACCGTTGCAATGGCGATTAATCCTGGAATCAATGCTTCTTTATAGGCAATGTATTCTTTTGGCAATTTCAAAATGCCAATGCTGCCGGTAAGCAAAATACTGATAAATCCTAAGGCCGGAACAAAACCGATTTTGCGTTCGCTTATAAAGCCCCAAAGGCCGACCAGTAAAGGCAGGCTAAGTGCCGCGATTAAGGCATAATTTGGCCCGAGCATGTCATCGCCGCTTAATTTCTTTAAAATCAGCGTTGGTATTAACATACACACGACTAAGTCGACAAAAATTCTGCTCGAGCCTGACTTTTTTTGAGCTTGGTCGCTGTTGTCAGCGACCTCGGTGTTTTGGTTCATTCTGCTTACCGTGCTGCCACTGGCAACGCTTTCTAAATAGTTACATTATTTTATGCTACGAGATCTCAGCATAATTCAGGAACGAGATGAAAATAGCTTGGAATTTCTTCAATCGAGGCGGAAAACGCAGCCAATAGCGTGATACTGGCAAGTTTTTCAACGAAAAGTGAAGACATTGCAGGCATTTTTATCCGTTCGTCGAGTTATGCTGATGTTTTGCTATGTCAATTCAGAAAGTATAACGCACACCAATAGAGGTAGTGTCGAACTCGGCGGTAATATCGTCTTGTTCTGCTTCAATTGAGCGAAAATCGACGGTAATGCCTAAGTTGTCAGTAACGAAAAACTGAGCGCCTACACCAAAGCTGTCGCCATCATCCGTGCTTGGCTTGCCGATATTCGCGTTAAGTTCAAAGCGATCTGTTAAGTTAAAACGCACACCGACTTCACCGCCAACAATGCCGCCATCGGCTTCGTCGTCTTCAAAAAAGGTTCCGCCATTTAATTGTAGGTTATCGTAGCGCCCACGAACTAGCGCATATATCTGAGTTTGCGGCAGCTCAAAAGTTAAGCCGAGGCCCAGAGTGGTGATGCTGTCTTCAACCGATGCGCCTAGAAAATCATCACTTTCAAGCTCTAGGTGGCTAACTTGAACAAAGAAAATGCCCAGTTCGGCACTGGCATTCAATGCGAAACCATCGGCGTCGACATCAATTGAGAGTGCTCCGTCGGTAACTTTGATACTACCTGAGGCGACATATTCGGCACCTACATAGGTGAAGCTTGGCGAGTCGGCATAGCTTTGTACGCTGATCAACATCAGCGATGACGCTAGTAATACTTTGCTTATTCTTTTCATGGTGGTTTTTGCCAGAATTTTATTTTTGTATGTGAATAATACTAGAAAAACCAAAATATGCTGAATTAAACTTATTTATACTTATGAAACCTCACACAGAACATGCCGCGAAGCCGATGGAATTTAATAAAACGCCAAAAAATATCATTATAGAAGGTCCGATTGGCGTCGGTAAATCTAGTCTTAGTAAGAAATTGGCGGCTAGTCTCGGATCGTCCTTATTGCTCGAAAATCCCGCAGAAAATCCATTTTTAGAACGGTTTTATAAGTCGCCTAAACGTTACTCATTGCCGACCCAGTTGTTTTTTTTGTTTCAACGTGTTCAACAATTGGCCGATGCTGAAATTCAAGCTCTGACTGGAGTCGGTCAGGTGTCTGACTTTATGCTCGCAAAAGACCCGATGTTCGCGCAATTGACGCTCGATGATGAAGAGGCGGTGTTGTATCAGCAGGTTTATCAAAGCCTTTGCATTGATGCGCCAAAGCCAGACCTAATGATCTATTTGCAAGCACCGGTAGCAACCTTGCAGGGGCGAATTAAAAAGCGCAGCATAAAATATGAACAAAGCATAGCCGATGGCTATCTAGAAAAATTGAGTGATGCTTATACCCACTATTTTCATCACTATAATGAATCACCTTTATTGATTGTTAACGCGGCTGATATCAACCCTATCGATAACGACGATGATTACTATGCTTTGTTAACCCACATTAATCAAATTGAGGCGGGCAAGCACTTCTTTAACCCTTTGTCTTTACAGCCCTGAGCGAATCTAAAAATAGTCTAAATTCAAGTGTTGGCGTGATTTTATCTCGCTCAAGACGCTTCGATAGCCCTCGAATGGTAATCAATAGTTGCTCGGGGTTTCGACTGGTTTAAGGTAAACTCCAATACCAGCAGCAGAATTTTTAGCCCAACTTTCTAGGAGAACTACGATGTCGGTCACTGTCACCACTTTTGAAAAAATGAAGCATGCAGGTGATAAAATCACTTGGCTGACCGCCTACGACTATAGTTTTGCTAGCTTGGTCGATAGTGCCGGAGTTGACGCGATACTGGTAGGCGATTCGCTTGGCATGGTGATGCAAGGGCATGAAACCCCGATACCAGTGACTATGCAGGACAGCATTTATCATACTCAATGTGTGGCGCGTGGTGCGCCCAACTCGATGATTGTTGGTGACCTTCCATTTGGCAGTTACCAAGTTAGTAAAGAGCAGGCTTACCAAAACGCTGTGCAGCTGATGCAAGCGGGTGCTCATACTATAAAGCTTGAAGGTGGCGAGCCGCAGGTAGAAACGATCAAGTTTTTGGTCGATCGAGGAATCGCTGTCTGCGCACACATTGGACTCACCCCCCAATCGGTCCATCAGCTTGGCGGTTTTAAGATTCAAGGCCGAGGTGCGGCGGCTAAACAGTTACTCGAAGACGCCATTGGCGTTGAGCAGGCTGGCGCATTCGGCGTGGTATTAGAGGCGATTCCTCAATCCTTAGCCGCCGATATTACTGAGCGACTAAGCATTCCAACGATCGGCATTGGTGCTGGGCCAAAGTGTGACGGTCAGGTATTGGTATTACAAGATATGTTAGGGATCTACCCCAAAAAAAGTCCTAAGTTCAGTAAGAACTATATGCTGGGTTCTGACACAATAAGCTCAGCGGTAGAGAATTATGTTCGCGAAGTTAAAAGCGGCGAATTCCCGACACAAGAGCACAGCTTTGATTGATGTGACGAGCCGATCAGTTATGCTAGGGTCTCATTTTATAAATAATGGATGTTAGTCGTTAGACTAAATACTGGTTTAGGTAAAAGAAGTGAATCAAGTACAACGAGTTCGGTCTTTGCGTGCAGCGGTACAAGCGGCGCGCAAAGATAAGAAGACAATCGGCTTCGTGCCAACCATGGGTAACCTGCATGAAGGTCATTTAGAGCTGGTTCGGACAGCTAAACGCCGCGCTGAGTTTGTGGTGGTGAGTATTTTTGTAAACCCGACTCAATTTGGCAAGAATGACGATCTTGAGAATTATCCGTCAACTCCGGAAGAAGACGCGCGGAGACTGGCTGAGCTGGGTGCCGATCTCTTGTTTCTGCCTGAGCAAGAGACTATGTATCCGAGTGGTCTAGACGAGCAAACGGTGGTCTATGTGCCTAAAATTGGCGACCTATATTGCGGTAAAGATCGGCCCGCGCATTTTCACGGTGTGACTACTGTCGTTAGTCGCTTATTCAATATGGTGCAACCCGATATAGCGGTATTCGGCAATAAAGACTATCAGCAAATATCTATTATTCGCCGTATGGTCGAAGACTTAGCCTATCCAATTCAAATTGTCGGCGTTGATACCGTTCGTACCGACGAAGGCTTAGCGTTGTCGTCACGTAACGGCTATTTAGACGCTAAAGAGTTGCGAGTAGCCTCGAGTTTACAGCAACGTTTGAGAGAGATGGCCGAAGTACTTAAACAGGAGCCAGCTGTAATTTCTAAGAGCGCGCTAAAATCATTAGAAGGCGACGCAAAAGCTGATTTGAAAAAGAAAGGGTTTAAGCCTCATTATATTACTGTGTGCCGTCAAAGCGATCTCAAACCAGCCAAAAAAGGCGATCAAAAATTGGTCATTTTAGCTGCGGCTCAATTGGGTAAGGCTCGTTTGATTGATAACATAGAGGTCGTTTTAGGCGAGCCTTAAGGCATAGTCAGCGATAGGGCATCATTAGTGATCGAATTTTGGCTAAATTAGTCGTCGAGTTATGTTGATGTCTCGGCTATTTAGTATCTAAAACCTTAGGCCCGGCCAGTTCCTTTAAAATAATTGTCCAGTGATCTAATCCATCGTAAAAGGCTTTGATTGGTAGGCGTTCATTTAGACCGTGGGCGAACATTTCATCGGGGTCCATAAAGACACTACTCATTGCCCAAGTCGGGATACCTGCCGAGCGAAAATGCATGCCATCGGTGCCGCCAGATTCCATATAAGGCATAATGTCAATACCGGGGTAGCGAGGGTTAACCGCTTTTTTGATTGCCGCCATCACATCAGCTCTGAGTTCTGAAATTGGGCTTTCTACCGGCGAGTCTAATACTTCAAATTCAATCGAGTCATTGGCGACCGCTTCTTTCAGGCCTTGCTGAACTTTCGCAACCGTGACGCCGGGGAATATTCGACAGTTTATCGTGGCGGTGGCCGATTGGGGTAAAGCGTTCTC
>JAESTB010000234.1 GCA_016763815.1 Arenicella sp. | reverse complement strand
TTTGATCTAGCGCGTAAACTTGGCGCAACTGATTTCATCAACCCGAAGGACTACGACAAGCCTATACATGAGGTGATTGTTGAGCTTACTGACGGCGGCGTAGATTATTCGTTCGAATGTATTGGTAACGTCAATGTCATGCGTTCTGCACTTGAATGTTGTCACAAGGGCTGGGGTGAGTCGGTTGTGATTGGAGTGGCAGGTGCCGGGCAGGAAATCTCTACCCGCCCGTTCCAATTGGTTACAGGCCGTGTCTGGCGCGGCTCTGCCTTTGGCGGCGTTAAAGGTCGTTCGGAGCTTCCTGAATATGTCGAACGCTATCTTAAAGGCGAGTTTAATCTTAATGATTTCATCACTCATACCATGGGGCTCGATGATATTAATTCGGCATTTGAACTAATGCATGAAGGCAAAAGTATTCGCACGGTCATTCATTTTGACAAATAAAAGGGCAATATAACCATTTCGCCAGTTCTCGTAGCTTTGCCTTTCGTCCTCATTTGTTTGAATATGGCTAAACGCTGTAGGATACTCGGACTCAACTATCGAGTTATCTCAGGAGTTATTTATGGCTGTTTCAGTGACTGAAGTATGGTTGGCAATTTTATTGGCAGGGGTGTTATGTTGGGTCGCGAGCGCATTTATCCACATGCTTATCAAGTATCATAGCTTAGATTATACCGAGCTCGCAAACGAACAAGTTGTGTCCACAGCACTGGCCGAAAAATCACCGCGGCCGGCGCTTTATAGCGTGCCGTATTGTAGTGACATGGAAGCAATGGGTGAAGAGGCCATGCAAAAGAAATTTAATCAAGGCCCCGTTGCATTGATCGCTGTCATGCCCAATGGTATGCCACCTATGGGCAAGCTTTTATCACAGCAGATACTTTTTTTCGTCTTTGGGTCGTTCTTGATCGGGTACTTGGCGACCATCTCCATTGCCGCAAATGCAGATTATATGATGGTCTTTCGGCAGGTATTCATTGCTTCGTTTTTGACTTACGGCTGGGCACAAATCCCTTATAGTATTTGGATGGGGCAACCATGGTCGAACTGCCTTCGTTATCTGCTTGATGCATTGATCTATGCAGTGGTAACAGCGTGCACGTTCGCACTATTGTGGCCTAATGCGAGTTAGGTAAATAGAGATCACAATTGATCTAGCTATGTTTTAGTTGCGGGCAAATTCCTGTCGCTTTGTTGTGCTTTTCAACTAAGCATTTATAAATGCGATTCGCATGCGTATGTTGGTTTTCTAGATGGCATATAAATTTATATGAAAAAATACCTTATCTTTATCGTTTTTCTCGGGTTAAGTTTTAAAGCAGTACACGGATATGACGAACTAGCCGAAGTTGAACAGGTATTTCGATCCGAAAACATAGAAGGAACTTTTATCGCCGCATCGGCCAATGGTGAGATGCGTAAAGTATTTAACCGTGAGCGGTCGGTGATTAGGTTTTCCCCTGCATCGACGTTTAAAGTGTTAAATACATTAATCGCGCTTAAGTTAGAGTTGGTAAGTCTAGGCGAGACAGCATTCCAATGGGATGGTAATGACCGCGGGGTTTTAGCTTGGAATAAAAATCATTCTTTACGCTCAGCTTTCAAAGTGTCGTGTGTTTGGTGTTATCAAAAAACAGCCAGAGAGATAGGCGTTTCAATGTATGCCTCGGAGCTAAGAGCGGCCTCTTATGGAAACCAAGTTGTTAATACGCCGGTTGATCTATTTTGGCTTAATGGGGCTTTGAAAATTTCTGCCAGTGAACAAATAGATTTCTTAATGCGTCTGGTAAATAACACTCTGCCTTTTACGCAAAGCCATCTAAAAACGTTGAAAGAAATTATGCTGGTAGAGCAAACCGACGACTATTCTTTATATGCAAAATCAGGCTGGACTGGTTCAGCCTTGGCAACTGGCTGGTACCTTGGATACATCGAAACAAGCCGCGACTCTGTTGTCTTCGCAATGAATATGGTTATGCATGATGTCGAGCAAGCACCATTGCGTAAAAAGATGGTCATTGAATCGCTTCAGGCACTCAAGTTGATTTGACGCTTTATTAATTCGAAAAACCGAATCAAAGAGCGCAGGCCGACACTTGATTAAGAGCTGATACATTGACTTGAACCGGCTTAAGGCCTGGCCCGATTCGAGATGCGTTCGATTTACCGATGGCGGCGATATCAATACAGATGTTTTTGCTCGCGGCAAAATCAAGTGCTTCGGTTTGAATAAGCTCACCGCCTATGCTCCGTGCTGTCTGGTAATCTATGTAAGATAGGCGTTGTGCGTTGGTGTATTTGTTTGGATCCATGTCGTAAAGGCCGTTAACGTCTTTTAGTAAGCGTACGCAGTCTAGCTTAAGCGCTTGGGCGACATAGACGGCGCTTATGTCGCTACCGCCGCGCCCTAGGAGTATGCAGTTTTGTTCGAAATCAACTGCCGAGAAGCCGGGCATAATTATGATCGGCGTTTGTTTAAGAGCAGCGATAATCTTCCCGGCATCTATCGAGACAGGTGCTGCGCAGTCGCGTTTTCCCTCGGCAATAAATGAGAACGCCGATGGAGCCTTGAACGATGCCTTGAAGCCTTGTTGAATTAGGTGTGTACTCAAGTCGGTCGCCGATTGAAACTCCCCGCTAGAAATCAGTTCGGCGTACTCAATACTGCTGGTGAAAAAATTTCTCTCTCTTGCTTGCGAGATTAGCTGCTCGGTCACGCCAAAGTAGGCTGATACAATGGCTACAACTTGAAAGCCTTCATCTAGGTGCTTTTGAATTTCGCTGGTTATGCGTGAAAAATTAGCTGGGCTACTTAGCACCGAGCCACCAAATTTCAATACTGCGCGTTTTTGGGTGTGCATTGTTTATTAGCCTCGTATTTATTTAACGAAGAGGCCAAATAAACGAAAAAAATTAGGAAAGGAGAGCGAATCGAAAAACGGTCGATAACTACTGGCTCACTTTAGCTGAATTTATTTCGCGCCCGCAATCAGAGTCAAATCGGCGCTCATTGGATACATTATAGCAAATTATTTTCGCTGTTGTTGCAAAAACATCAGATTACTAATAAAGCGTCTACATGGCATTAAGGTTGGCGCTTTTATGCAGGTAGCGGAGTGATATTTTTGCAAGTGAACCCTATGTCGTGGCCACTCACAGAAAACCCAACTCTTGCTGGCGATTAAAAATGCTATTTGAGTATCGTTGGACAGCGGTGCATTAACGATGTACAAATGAATAATGCAAATTTTAAATATTAGAGACCTTTGCACGAACCAATAAATGATTGAAAATGGTTAAAAACCGCCTACTGTTTGTTAGAAAACGAGTGACTAGCCCGCTATTTCCATTGTTTTCTGCCTCAATTAGTCGCATTTTACCTCATTTCCATTTCAATCTTGATTCGTGCAAAGGCCTCCTAGAGCAGGTGTAGACGTCGTATGAGTATAAAAATTAATGTTCGTTTGGCCGCTTTGATTGTCGGTTTGTTTTTGGTTTTCAGCTTTCGGTTGCTTATAGTTGGGCCGCCTGAAATTGTCGCTGATCATGCGTTTCAAACTGACCGAGCGTTCTCACGGTTGGCCCGAATCTTGGCTGATGAGTCGCCCCATGCGGTTGATTCATTGCCCAATGATGGAGTGCGTGAACGATTACTTAGCGAGATTCGCTCGCTTGGCTTTAGCCCCATTGTTAGAGACGATTTCCATTGTAGCGAAGGCCGCGAGGCAATGCGTTGCGCACGGGTTCGTAACGTAATGTTTTGGATTAATGAGCCGGGGCCCAATGCGGTAATGGTGGCGTCGCATTACGACTCTGTACCAGCAGGCCCTGGTGCTGGGGATGACGGTGCTGGGGTTGCGGCGAGCCTTGAAATTGCCGCACTGCTGAAAAATAAAGACTTGGCTCGCCCAGTTCTAGTGCTGATTACCGATGGAGAGGAGATTGGTCTCGTTGGCGCCGCTTCTTTTGTCGCTAAAGACCCTTTCGCTAAACTCGTTAGTGCCGTTGTAAGTATGGAAGCGCGAGGCGTAAGCGGGCCAGTGGCAATGTTTCAAACGAGTACACCGAACGGGCGTGATATCAGCGCGCTTAAGTCAGATATAAAAACCGCATCTAGCAATTCTCTTGCCAGCGATGTCTATCAACGAATGCCAAATGGTACTGATGTTACCGAGTACTTAGCGCTTGACATCGACGTCGGTAACTTTGCCATTGGTGGCTCACCTGAGTTTTACCATACCTCGCGCGACAACCTTGCTATGTTGGATAAGCGTTCGTTCTTTCACATGGGTGCCAGTGCCTTTAATACGGTCGAGGCTTACGTAGAACAATCCGGGGATGAGCCAGAA
The DNA here is from genome assembly GCA_016763815.1 of Arenicella sp. Classification (GTDB taxonomy): domain Bacteria; phylum Pseudomonadota; class Gammaproteobacteria; order Arenicellales; family Arenicellaceae; genus Arenicella. Next base: position 6,734 of record JAESTB010000234.1, on the reverse strand, counting down.
CAACAGTGGATTTACACTGACTTTTTGGGAATTGTCATACTTGCTTTACCTCAGCTATTTAGTATACCGCTGATTGTGTTAGCCGGGCTTTCAACGTTGGCGGTGTTTTTCATTAAGGGTAGTGGTTCGCCCGTGCGATCCTTGGTATTGCCGTTTGTGGCGATTGTTCTGGGGGTTGGTTTTGCGCTTGCGGTTACCGCAGGTATAGATGCCGTTCGAGCGGAGGTACATTTTGCTGCGGCTCATCCATGGGCTCTGCGGGCAGCACAAAATTTGGCCGCTTTGTTTGGCGCGCTACTGGCATTATGGTTGCTCGGCAGGACAGTCTCTAGACGCCGCTTATTAATGTCTTCTTGGACATGCTTGGCGCTGCTCGGCGGAGTTTTGAGTCTTTTCTTCCCTGGTGCCGCCATTTTGATTGTTCCGGCATTGGTGGTGATGATCCTTGGTTGTTGTTTTATCTTTGTTGGCAAGGATACCGTTGCTGATCTATTGGCAATCGTCGCGGCGATCGTATTTTTAGTGATTGTGGTGCCTACCTCAGCGCTTGGTGAGATGATGCTCTTCCTTGAGTATGCCGCGCCGTTTACAATTTTTGTGGTTTTTTGCGTGATGCTTTTTGCGCCACATGTTTTGCCGCGCAATGGGTTCCAGAATAAAGTTTCTTGGAAGCTGCCAACTGCGGGGCTAGCAATAATTCTGTTTTTTACGCTAGCCGCTGCGATTGTGCCGGCGTATAGCGTCGATGCTCCGCGGGGCTTATCGATCATACAGTTTACTGATGCTGACTCGGGTGAATCCCAGTTCGGAGCGTTTACTAAACAGCCCTTACCGAGCTCTATGACTGATGTAGTACCGTTCAGACGAGGTCTGATTAGCGGATTTGAAGACCCGGCTTATGTTGCTAAGGCGCCGAGTTTTGAAACTCAAGGAGTTGAGGTAATAATTGAACGCAATGAGGTGGTTGCCGATCAGCGTTTGCTGACTATTCAAATCAACGCGGCAGACAGCGATATTGTCGCCGCCCGCATCGAACCGAGTGACGTGTTGGTTAATTCAATGTCGCTAAATGGAGTTGCTAAAAGTGACGCCGATACCAAAGGTTTCCTTTGCCATGGGCGCGCGTGTCGATCAATAACGCTAAACTTGGCGTTAAGCATTCATGAGCCTGAATTAAGCTTACTGGTGAATGGATTCCGCTACGGTCTAGAGGAAGCGCAAGGCCTAAGGCTATTGTCTGCGCGCCCAGCAACTGTGTTGGCGAAGGGCTGGGGTGACTTGCGGCTTGTTTCGAGAACGATTAAGTTGAAGTAAATGCTTGAGTGAGCGTGGCGCTGCCAGAGTGCTGCGTCACCAAACACGATGGTCTACCTTCGTTACAACTTCACTACAAGAAACGCAAAGATGCTACGACTCTTATAAGAATTACTGCGTTCCAATGCTGGCAGTTGTTGATCAGTTACGTTGATTGACATGGCTATTAAGATCCGCTGTCAAGCCAGCTGACATCATCCTAGGACTAAGCGTTTAAAACTCCGAGGTATTCTTGGTGAATATCTCGGAGGTCTTACAGCATTTAGTCACAATCTTATTTGAAGCAATTAACGCACAACGCAACTAACGCCTATTTATTGACGTCATCGTAGATTAGCAGTCTAATTTACGGCCGATTGCGGCCCAGTTGATCGTGGCTCGAAACCCAATCGCCAGCGAGTACCGCTGAGCCGAGAGATATCTCGCCCGCTAACACAGTTGCCGCGCATATCTCCGCTAGTTTCAATGCTTTGCCGTTGCCGTAGCAATCCATTATCTCTAGGCATTCGCGTTGACTGCCTAGCCCAGTGCCGCCGCCGTAACTGGCAACGATGACCGATGGCAGTGTGATACTCCAGTAAAGGTCACCGTTTTCCATCAAGTCAGAATAGACGATCGCCGACTGTGATTCAGCAATGTTTGCGGCGTCTTGACCTGTGGCGATAAAGATAGCCGCTAAGCCGTTAGCGGAATGCGCGCCATTGTTGCTAGTACCTGCAAGCATGCCGCCTACATTATTAACTTGCCGTGCATCGAATAAGGCTTTGGTATCGACACGCAAGAGTTTTAAAGCCACGTCTCTAGGCAATACCGCTTCAGCAACGACACGAGTGCCTCTAGAATGCAGTGTGTTTAATTGTGAGTGCTTTTTATCAGTGTCGATGGCGCCTGACAAGGTATAGCGATTTAGCGTTGGGTAGTTGTCAGCAATCCAATTACAGGCGGCGAAAGTGGCCTTGCCGCACATGTTTTGCCCTGCGGCATCGCCAGTGGTGTAATTAAATCGTATGAAGCGCATGCGAGATACACCATACTGTTCTACGTGTGATAGCTTGCCGATGGAGGTAGTTGCCTCAGCGATTTGACGAATAGTGTCTAGATTTTCATCAAACCAAACGCCAAAATCTCGCGCATCTTGTGCGTTGTTAAAATGGAATACTGGCGCACGCTGCATATATCGTTCGATAACCGTGGTTTTCACGCCACCGATTTCAGACAGAACACGCATGCCTCGGCTATAGCTTGCCACTAAAGTGCCTTCAGTGGTTGCCATCGGTACGTAAAAGTCGCCTTTTGCATGCTCGCCGTTAATACGCACTGGGCCGGCCAAGCCTATTGGCACTTGTGCTACCCCAATAGGATTCTCAATATTGCCCTTGAGGCTTTCTAGATCTTGCGACGAATGTGCCACGTGCTTTAATTCCACACCGGTTTTTTCGCGGATGAACCGTCGACGTTTTGCGATAGCCTCGGCGGAATAGTTATCTTCCGAGCGGGGTATCTTTTTGTCAGAATCGATCATACAAGGCCTCTATTGTTGAGGCCTTTCGTGAGCTGTTTTTAGCATCCCAGCAAGTTCTTGTAGGTCTAGTAGGCCATCTTTACTGGCATCGAATTTACCAAAATCGTCAGCGAACGCCCTAGTTAAGTTGCTAGTCAGCTCCGATTTGGAGACCTTGCCATCCAAATCTTGGTCCATCAGGCCCATCATTTGAAATAAGCCAGCTCGGCGAGGATTATGGATTGGCTTGTCGGTGCTTTCGTTAACCCAGCTATAGCCCACCGAGCCATAAAGCATCTCTTGTTCGGATTGCAAACCCCAATACACAATTTCATCTGGTGCTGGGTTACCACGGTTTTTAGAGGAATTATTATAGATGGTTCGATGTATCACTTTGCTGCCCGCTGGTACACGCTTTGGTTCAGTAAATTGATAGGTGCGTTGCCAGTTAAAGTCATAGTTAGGCACTGACAGGATGGTTTCAACTTTGCCATCTGGATATTGAAGCTCAAAGGTAGAGCTTACACCGCGGTAATGCGAGTGTGGGAATAGCGCGTGGATTTCAGCGTCTTTGTCAAACATGAAATAGGCTTTCTCTTCGTGCTGTTCAGCATTTGCTGGAATAGCCAATTCAAAGTTCACAATAACCTGTTCGCGATAAAAATTCGCTGGTGGTTTGTCTGAAAAATGTAAGCCGATTCGACTACGATCCACGGTTTTCTTACCATAGGGTGTGTAATGCATTTGAAATTGGTACACCCCGCCTTTTGGCACAAACACGCCAGTTCCGGCAGGCATTGAGGATGCTTCGTTACCCGGTGCGTAGGTGATAATAAAGTTTTCAAAAATTTCTGATAAACGGCCTTTAGGTTGCCTATCTGAGGAGCCAGCTAGAATATGGTGCACCGCCTTTGGATCGCCGGGTATCACTTCGGCAGCAACAACCCATACATCTCTATCGTATGGGTTTGGAACGTTTGGGAACTGATAATCTACAGTACCACTGGCTGGTATTTCAAATGCTGGAATGTCGACGATTAAGTCAGGCTCACCTAAGGTCCATACGTTTTCAAGTGGTGGTATTTGCGTTAGTGGGTCATCTCCTTCACCGCGAGGTGCGCCAGCTTCGATCCAAGTGATCAGCGTTTTAGTGTCTTCGTCACTCATGCCGACTTCGTTGCGCCAATGGCCAATGTCAGGGTCGGCGTGCCACGGAGGCATACGTTTGGTGCGCACAACTTCGCGCATCATCGGCGCAAAACCTTTGATCATGGCGTATTCAGACATCGCCCAGGGGGCGATACCGCCTTGCACGTGGCAAGCCACACAATTCTCTTTGAGGATTGGTGCGATGGTTTCGCTGTAGCTAATTGTAGCGGGGTCGATATCGTCGTAATTAATTATGCAGCCTGGAGCGTTAACGGTGCTTGGAGTCACTTTTTTACCGGCGATAAGGGCATCAAGCGTATCGCGTACGTAGCGCTTATCGGCTTTATTTTTTTGCCGCTCAAAGTCGACTCGATCACTGAGCGGGCCACGATACACTACCTGCCAGTTTCTGGGGTCAATCACCAACACTTCACCGGTTCGGCTTAGTTTTAAAGAGCGCGCGATAATTTGAGTGCGGTCTTTCATAATTGCGAAGTCGTTACCCCATTCTTTCGCTTCGGCCACGATTGTTGCACGGGTGTCTTGCATATTGGCGTTTAGCATCAGAATTTCAACGCCTTGATCAGCATAGTCGTTACTAATTGCTCTCAGGTCTTCTAAGTTAGATCTAACGATCTGGCAACCATTTCCTTGCGCGACAATAACAACGGCTTTGTCGTCGCTATGGTAATAAAGCTCCTGAGCCTTGCCGTGGTGGTCGATGAGTACAAAGTTGTCGGCGATTAATGCCTCGGCGGCGACGGTATTGGATAAAAGTAATAGAACTAGGGCTGGCAACACGCTGGATCGAATAGTTTTGATAGACACCTGTACATTTCCTCTGATTTTATTATTGTAGTTATACGATTACTATTACATAGCGTTAGTCGACAATCCGTCAATGTCCGGTGGTTGATGTCTAAGGTTGGCCGTTTGACCTTCTGTGCACGTGGAAGTTGCCGTTCTGCTGCAAAATAAAAAGGCCTCAGAGTTACCTTTGAGACCTTTTTATTCGGAACTTGATTTAACGTTTTAAGCTAATCTATTTAAGCTTCGGCCCCTTCTTCTTTGGGTACTTCCAATTTAACCTGAGCAATGGTGCTTTCAGGGCTCTTTAGATTGTGTAACTTAATCAAGTTATTGAATTGATAGATTGACGTCAACATCGAGAATAGTGGTAGCAGATAGCTTTCTTTTCTTAACTCTTCGAATTTTTCGGTTTCAAGTTCATGTAGTGCTAGCTCATCGATCGTATTCAGCCCCTTTAGCGTGTTAACACGACCATTGTGGTATTGAACTTGTAGGTCAATGGCTCTGATTAACCCAAGTTCTTCGATTTTTTTGGCGAACTTATAGGTGTGCACATCGTGCTTAACTTCTAGCTCAAGCTGTGCGGTCGCTTGGCTTAGGCGAATAGACGCCTTGCCATCTTCAAATAAGGCTTCACCTTCTTCCTTTGAAAATGCATTGCTTTGTTCATCGATGCCGATTGTAAAGTTCTTTGTGTCAGCTGGTGAGCGCATCAAAAAGAACGGGTATGTTTGCATGCCGATTGGCAAATGTGTACCGGTCCATGCGTCGTCTTCGATAAATAAATTACTGCCTATCTCAAAGCTGTTAATCGCCGAGAGGGTCCAATCCGATTTTTCAGATGCACGGCTGATGAACACTGGAAAGCTACTGACGGCCATACCGACTTCACTGACTTTTAAGTTAATCATGTGTTGATTGGCGGCAACTTTAAGTGCCCCTTTTGGGTCCACCTTTAAGTCTGAATGAGCGCTTAAGGTCAGTTCGGTAAGGGTAGGAATGCGTTGTTCTTCGGCCATGATCTTTCTTCTGTTTTTATAATTGTTTGTTATTAGCCATGACAGTTTAGTGGATATCTGACTATTTTTGAATAGTCGACTATGCTCCAAGCCATTGCTGAGTATATTGCCGATGTGGCGGTAAAGTGCGCAACATCTGTTCGATTATTTTTTGGTTTTGTTGGATGATACGGTCAGCTTGCGCACGCTCGTTATAGAGATACCCTTGGCGCTTAAAATCGGGCTTAAAGCCCATGCCGTACATCACATATTGGTAGCTGTCTGCGGGAAAAAGTTCTATCGCACTATCAAAATCAGTGTTGATCGGCCCGCGGTGGCCCCAAATTTCCAAATCCTCTTTCAAGGAATCAGGAATACTAGCCTTTTGGGTGTGTGCTTGCCAATAGGGTTGAGGCCGTTTGCTGAGCATGTAATGTAATTTTAAGAAATCAATAATACCACCCCAGCGATAATCCATCTGCTGGTTAAAGCGTTTGGCGGTGATGCGCATGATATTTTGATTCGAGGGCGGGTTCTCGGCAATATAACGAGCTGAGATTTCTACTAGCATGATGGCGGTCGCTTCGAGTGGCTCGACAAAGCCAGCCGACATACCTACCGCGACACAATTGCCTTTCCAAAACTGTGGCGATGGCCAGACTTAAACTTGATTTTACGCGGGCTAATGTCATCGGCCGCTGGGCCTAAGTGCGCATGAAGATTCGCTTCAGCCTCGTCGTCGCCTAAAAACTCGCTTGAATAAACGTGGCCTACGCCGCATCTATGAGTTAAACCGATGTCCCAAATCCAGCCTGCATTTTGCCCAGTGGCAATGGTGTGGCTGGCGATATCGTTATTATCGTCAGCGTAAGGCATGTGCAAAGCGAGCGCTGAATCGTTGAACAGGTATTTTTCGGCTGAGATAAATGGCAGGTCCATTTCCTTGCCGAGCAATAGCGAGC
>JAESTB010000233.1 GCA_016763815.1 Arenicella sp. | reverse complement strand
TAGCAGAGCTGTGCGTTTGCGGGTGTACTTAGCATAGATGTATTGGATTACTTCTTCACGTCGGTCACTTTCAAAATCGACATCGATATCGGGTGGTTCGTCTCGTTCTCTAGAAATGAAGCGTTCAAATAGCAACTCATTTTCATCTGGGTTTACCTCGGTAATATAGAGGCAATAGCAAACACAAGAATTAGCCGCCGAACCTCGGCCTTGACACAAAATGCCTAAGTTACGAGCGAAATCTACGATGTCATAAATGGTTAAAAAGTAGTATTCGTAATGCAGCTGCCGAATAATTTTAAGCTCGTAGCGTATCGCCTCGACCACTTTTTTAGGCACACCTTGTGGAAAGCGCTTACGCGCACCAGCGATAGTAAGTTGGCGTAAATAGGAGTTTGATGTTTGTTCACTAGGCACAACCTCACGAGGGTATTGATAGCGCAGTTGGTTCATTGAAAAATCACACAAGTCAGCAATGTGTACGGTCTCTTCTAATAATGAGCTGGGATATTGCTGTTGCAGCACATCCATTGGCTTTAGGTATCGCTCAGCATTTAGTTGGCGCTGGTTTTGCAGCTGCTCCACGGTGCAGCCATGGCGAATAGCCGTTACCGTATCTTGCAACGGCTTACGCGATTTACAGTGCATGTGCACATCGTTGCACGCCACCATATTAAGGCCAAGTGTGCGGCTAAGTTGTTCGCTACGCAGATAACGTTGTTGATCATCGCTTTGCCGGAACAACTCAACACCAATCCATAAGCGTTGCTTAAACAGGCGTGCTAGAGCCTGACCTTGCTGTGCATCTTGCTTATTAAATGATGGCAGCCAGATAGCCAAACAATGCTGCAAACCAAACTGTAGATCGTCTATGCCGGTGGAGTAGCGGCCCTTGCTTGTACGTCGCCGACTCTTAGTGATGAGGGCTGATATTTCGGCATAGGCTGTGCGGCTAGGAGCCAGCAAAACCAGTTTTAGCTGGCCATCTTGAGCCTCGACATTGAACTCACTGCCAATGATCAATTTTATATTGCACTCATCGCTGGCTTGGTAGGCTTTGACAATGCCTGAGTAAGAACATTCGTCGGTAATAGCGATTGCGCTATAACCCAACTCGGCCGCCTTATAAACCAACTCGTCAGGGCTAGAGGCACCGGTTAGAAAAGTATAATGCGATTTGACGTGTAGCTCAGCGTACATCGTATAGGCCCCAGTTATTCAAAAAAGTTAGGCAAACAAGCCATGCAAATACCAATGATCTTGTTTGCGGTCGTAATAGACCCATAACAATTGACCGCTAATTTGCTGAGCGATGTAATAATCGCGGCTGTACAGGCTCGACCACCAATGGCTGATAACACAATGAGGCCCGTGAATTAGTTCCAAAGGCCCTTTATGAATAGGCTTTTTGTTTTTCTGGAACAGTCGCTTGGGATGCTCTAATAGCCACAAAGGTTCATCTTTGAAATCAGAAACGGTCGGTTCTCTGGATGTTGAAGTATGCTCAATTTGGCAACGTTGATTAACTAATTCAGGTAAGTGTTCGGCTTGTGCCGACACTTTGTAGAGCGCGTCGTAGCCAAGGCGGCTTGCTAGTTTGTCTAATAATTGGTTAATACTTTCTTGGTTGGCGCTTTTTTTCCCGGTATTAGACTGAAATAAATCGTTAATGTACTGCCGCTTCTCAATTAGGGATTCACTGAGCAATTCAATAGCCGAGAATTCCCAATGCATTTTGGTGCTCTCGAATTGTAAATCTGTTAATAAGGCAAAAGTATTAAAGTCATTGCCAGAGCTGTTGAGTCGTATATCAATGGTTTTGAGTAGGCGATTATTTTCAGAATAAAATCGCCACGTAAAACCGCGGCAGACAACATGCCGGTTTTCAATAAAGGCCACCAAATCTTTTAATAAGCGTTGAACTTGTTGTTCTATCCAAGTTCTATTTCGAATAGGTTCTGCGAAATTAACCTTAGCCACAAAGCACTCAGCTGGGATGCTGATATGAATTGGGTCGGCGACCTTACCCAATAGTTGATCGAGATAATCAACCAGCTGTTTGCCAAACCGTTGACCTAAATCAGAAAAAGGAATATTTAAAATGTCACCTAGTGAATTGAAGCCGCAATGCTGTAGTTTGGTTATGGCCTTCTTGTCGATAGCTAAATGTTCCAACCGGGCATAGCGCAATGTTTCTTTAAAATTATTTACTTGCCACTCTAGCTGCCTGCAATAACTTAAAAGATGTGCCGCTTTAGGAGTACTGGCTAAGCCAAATTCAGCATCAACAGCGAGCTTATCTAGCTCCTGAATAATTAAGTGTTGCAGATGTTTAAGACCACTAAATAAAGCCAGGCTACGGCCTACTTCAAGCAATAAAGTCTGCTCATCGTATACGTGTACATGCGAGGTAAAACGGTAGGCCCATTCATTTAGTGATGAGAGCTTCTGTGCTTCCTTACTCGGGTCACGCTGAATAAAGTGGATATCCGGTATCAGCATCAGCGCTCGATCAACGCTTTGGCCGACTGACACCGAGGCCTCTTGCGCTATCTCATTAGCTTGCCATACTTGTTGTCGGTAATTCACCGCAACCGCATCGCCGCCATTAAAACGAACACCCAAGGAGTTCATCGATAGCATTGAGAAACGTATGCAAAGCCACAGTGGAGAAGGCCGTGGCGGCAACGATGCATTCGCTGATTCTTGGTAGCGTTGATATGGTGAGGCAATTGACATAGCGATTACTCAATTGCGATAGTGCGACGTGACTCCACGGCTTTCGAGCCAACGCGATACCGCTGTTTTATCGGCGAGCGCAGTAACGGTCGGTTATGCTGAGGTAGCCGCTCGGTTGGTATCTGTTGCCATTGCTCGTAATGTGGCGATAAAGACAGAGAACACTGCTGCCCGTTTGTCCCTTGTGGCTGCTTATTAACAGTCACTGATAGTTTTCCAGCAGGCGTACTGTCTAGCGCTAATCGCATTCGAGCCGCCGACGCCTGCTGCAAGCATCGGTGATCACGAAACTGCACATGCCATGTGCATGACTTCTCAGCCGCCAGCTGTAAACGACGAGTCTCTTTTTGACTTAGATTATATTTTCCAGTCCAGGTGAAAAGCGCGCTGCAATTGTCGGCAAGTAATATTTGCTCGGCTGCCCACAAAGTGTCCGCTATATTCTTTGGTGTTACTACAATCAAATTATCAGGGTTAATGTGCTCTCTAATTAAAGCTTGCGAGTAGGGCAAATATGGAGGCGCAATCCACACCACATGTGGTGTGCTCTGGTTTAAGCTATTGCGCAACGCTGGAAGTAATAAGCGCAGTTCACCGATTCCGTCATCGGCTAAACCAATTTCAGTGGTCGTTCCTAACGGCCAGCCGCCAACCGCTAACACTCGATCAAGATCAATAAAGCCGGTATTAATAACCGAATAGGGGCGAGCCGACATTTGTATTGGCCGGCAGGCTTTATCCTTATCAGTAAATACTGAGTTTGAAACTGTCTTATCGAATGTTTGCTTATCAAAAGTCACTAGAGTTAATACTTAATTGATCGGCAAACTATTCTAAATAAATACTGTTTATATAAACAGTATTTATTTAGAATAGTTGAAATAATTTCGCTAAAGTAATTTACATATGTAGGCTAACGTCGAGACCAGCACAGTTTCGGTTACTTAGAAGGTTTCGAAATATCTACGTTACAAATTTTTCCTCAGCGGCGTTTAATTAGTCGTATTGATTAAATTAAAGCGCCTATAACCTCTCTATATGGCAATATCGAAAACTGTATAAAATAACAGCATATATTTAAATGCTAATTTCAACAGCTACTTTGTACTACTGTATGCTGCGCGTTTATCACCTAATAAAAAAATGTTATTCAATAAATTGTAGGGGTGTAACGGTATTAAGACATATATAAAATCGTCAAAATTATCGCAAAAGTAACGGGTGCGCGGGATTGCATCGAATATGGGTTAAAACCTGTTGGAAATCATTTTTAGACAGATTTAGGTATTTACCGGCAATTAATAGCACTAATACCGGAAACAAATAGTTTTTAATCGCCGTTGAATACGCCTTTAAACAGTGTTTTAAGTGCGAAAACGATAAAAGGCTCGATAGTTTAGATTCGGGTAACAAGTTGAATGATGTTGCCAGGCTTTTGGTATGCAGTCGGTGCGGTCATAGAGGGGCCACCATTCAGCGCATTTTTGTTTCCCCGAAGTCGCTGGACTGACGATCTAAAATCAAGGTTCGATTAAATTTTATAATGACTGTAAGATACTATTTCGAGACTTTAGTCCAGTTGAGTTGATGTAAAGGCGGGAACATACTCTGCGCGGACGTTGAGTAAATTCAGTAAACCGTGGTCTGTCCCCGGTTTCC
>JAESTB010000232.1 GCA_016763815.1 Arenicella sp. | reverse complement strand
TAATTTAAGTTTTCAGGAAAATATTGCTAGATGTTGCTTTTTCTTACGACTAATCACTAACAACATGAGACATTTGGCGAATTTCTTTGCTGATTAAAGCTGGTTTATTGAGCATTTAAAGATTGCCGCAAACCAAGCTTTTCGTTGTATTATCCTAGGATTACTTAGGCAGCCAACTGACTCACTTAACCAATGGTTAATCGGGCAGATTTAGAAGCTTCCGCAAATGATTAACACCCTGGAGGGTATCGCCACTATGTCTTCAATGACTTTCAGCTCGTTTCGTCAGAATTTTTTAGGCAATTCAGCCGATTGGTATAAGAACGTTATTATTGCGTTTCTGATCATCAACCCAATCATTTGGTTCTCAGGGTTTCATTTTTTAGCGGGCTGGTTGCTGGTAGGGGAATTTATTTTTACCTTAGCGATGGCGCTCAAGTGCTATCCACTACAACCCGGCGGGATACTCGCGATTCAAGCGGTCGTGCTTGGAATGACGTCCCCTGAGATGGTTTATCACGAGGTTGAGGGCCAGTTGAAAGTGATCCTATTGCTGGTATTTATGGTCGCCGGTATTCACTTTATGCGCGAGCTGTTGCTTTTTACCTTCAGCAAGCTTCTGATTAAGGTTAAAAACAAGGTAATGCTTTCCTTTCTCTTTTGTTTTGCTGGTGCGGTTCTCTCAGCGTTTCTTGACGCCCTTACGGTCACTGCGGTTCTGATCAGCATTGGCGTTGGTTTTTATGGTGTTTATCATAAGGTGGCTTCTGGCAAACTATTTAGCGAAGACCATGACCATTCAGGTGACGACGGCGTACACGAGTTTAAACGCCAAGACTTAGACGATTTCAGACATTTTTTACGCAGTTTAATCATGCATGGCGCGATTGGTACTGCCTTAGGTGGCGTATGCACCTTGGTTGGTGAACCACAGAACCTGCTTATCGCCGAAAAAGCCGGTTGGGAATTCACCGAATTCTTTCTTCGAATGGCACCCGTGACAATGCCAGTTCTTGCTGCTGGTTTGATTACCTGTGTATTACTCGAGATTACCGGTATCTTTGGCTACGGTGGCAAGCTTCCAGAGGGCGTGCGATCGGTCTTGTCAGAGTATGATGCAGAGCAACAGGCACTACGTACCGATAAAGACAACGCTAAACTAATTGTGCAGGTGATCATTGGTTTGATATTAGTTGTCTCGTTGCAGCAACACGTAGCTGAAGTAGGCCTGATTGGCCTGATGGTCATCGTTTTGCTTACCGCCTTCAACGGCATCACTGAAGAACACAAAATCGGTCACGCGTTTGAGGAGGCTCTGCCTTTCACAGCATTGCTTGTGGTGTTCTTTGTGATCGTTTCAGTGATTCACCAGCAGCACCTCTTCGCACCGGTAACCGAATTCGTTTTAAGCATGCCAACTGATTCACAACCGATTGTGATGTTCATTGCAAACGGCGTGCTATCGATGATCAGTGACAATGTATTTGTTGCCACGATTTATATCAACGAGATGGTCGCCTCGCTAGAAAGCGGAGCGATTACACGGGAGCACTTTGAGGTTATGGCAATAGCCATCAATACAGGCACCAACCTACCCAGTGTTGCAACGCCTAACGGGCAAGCGGCCTTTCTATTTCTACTTACCTCAGCCTTAGCCCCTTTAATTCGCTTGTCGTACATGAAAATGGTGCTAATGGCATTTCCTTATACTATTGTGCTCAGCATCGTTGGCGGCGCGGCCATATTAATTAACTTCTAGACAAATTAAGTGCTCCTGACCTAGCAGGAGCACTTAATTACATTTTTCATTACACGAGCTTAAGCCGTAGCTAAGCATTAAGCTGTGGCTTGTGTTGATGCAAAAGAGCTGCCCGCTGTTGAAGCGAGATGAGTTAAGGCAAGGAGACAAGCACAGAGGGCGTTCAGCGAGAAAATAGCCTGGAGAAGAAACCACGTCTATTTACTTCTTTTTTAATTGACTCTGCCTGCGCACGCGATACTTGATGCCGCCTTATTTGATAGGTATCCCACGCGGTGGTATTTGAGAATTCGATATCAGGAAACTCTCCCAAAGCAAACTTTTTACTCAAGCCGGTAGCGACCAAATTGGCGGCTTTAACATTTACATGACTTAGCACACTACCAGACATTCTGGCTGACCAGAGGTTACTCTCTTCAAGTGACGCACCGGACAGGTCCGCTCGGTTAAGGTGGCTGTAAGAAAGGTTTGCGCCATCAAATACAACGTTTTTTAAGTCGGCGCTTTGCATCGTTACGGATCTCAAATTTGCCAATTCGAAATTACTATTTAATAGGTTGGCATTACTTAGGTCCGCATTAAACATACTGACCTTAACTAAATCGGCATTCTCTAACTTAGCGCCACGCAATCTAACAGAGGTTAAATCAGCCCCTCGTAGAATAGCGTTATTCAAATTCGATTCTTGTAATTTCGCCCCAAAAAGCTTGCTGTCGCTGAGGTTGGCGCCTTTCAAATTCGCTCGACGCAACAACGCGCCGGTTAACGTTGCATTGGACAAGTCAGCGTCAGACAAATCGCTATCGCTAAGATCGGCCGCGACTAGGCTTGCGTTTTTAAGGTTGGCTCCTGTCAGTTTGGCGAACACTAAATTTGCCCCGTTCAACGAGGCATCAACGAGATTGGCTGAAGTCGCATCACAATGGCTCAGGTTGGCTCCATTAAGGCGAGCGCCTGCCAACTTAGCTTGGTAAAGATCAGCACCCGATAAATCGGCGCCAGTAAGGTCAGCCTCAGTCAAATCAGCGCCCGACAAATCGGCGCCTGCAAGTTTGGCGCCGCGTAGCTTAGCATTGGCCAACGTGGCACCACTCAAATCACTCCCCGCTAGGCTATAACCTGAAAGGTCATAACCAGAAAGCTTTTTAATAACGGACGCGTCGTTCATATATCTAAGTATTTAAGGCTGAGGAATCAAGTTAGCAAAACGCTAGCGATTCGAGTCGCCGTTGAGTCGAGACCAAACACATTGATCTTCTACCTTTTCGTCTAAACGGTTAAGCCATTCTACATGACTTTGCTTCTCTTGCGCGCTTGCCTGCACCAATGGTAAGTCTAAAGTGGCGTAGTTTACCTTCGGACCCGATTGGCTTGATCGCGAGTCTCTGTCTGTATTCGCTTCAAGCAATAACGATGACTGACCGCCGGTCATAAACAAATAGACGTCGGCTAATATTTCAGCGTCAAGTAAAGCGCCGTGTAACTCACGGTGACTATTATTAATATCGAAACGCCGACACAAGGAGTCTAAATCGTTTCTCTGCCCCGGAAACATCTTACGCGCTTGTAATAAGGTATCGTGTACGCCGCAAACCTCGGCAATCTTAGCGGCCTGAGGGTCAATTCGTTCAAGTTCGGCGTCTAAAAAGCCCACGTCGAATGCGGCGTTATGAATAATCAACTCGCCCCCCCGCAGATAGTCCATCAAACCTGGGCCTATATCGGCAAAAGACGGCTTATCGGCGAGGAACTCATTGGTAATTCCGTGAACTTCCATGGCCCCTTGGTCAATCTCTCTATCGGGATTAACATATTGATGAAAATTATTACCCGTGAGTTTACGATTAATAAGCTCAACACAACCAATCTCAATTATTCGGTGACCCTGTCTATGTTCAAGGCCGGTGGTCTCTGTATCGAGAACAATCTGTCTTTCGTAGTCACTCATAATTCACCTTTTATTACTGCTGTTGCACCTAATTACAAGCTAAGCTCGCCGCTACTACGATTGCCAATGGGTCGGCTTTTTAATTGCCCTCACCACTTGGGGAGTTTGACACATACACATTAGACCTAATGCCGCTGATTTCTATGTCTAATATTTTCCATAGGCCAATTAAGAGGCCAATTAAGAACTCAAAGCTCAAATCGTAGCGACATACCCCGTCGGCATGAATTTCGACTCTATTACTTACGATATAACTCTATTCGCTAACCAGTCTCCTTAGACACGGTTAATAGTCGGTTAAGTACGGTTATCCGGACTCGGATCGCCTGAGGCGTTAGCTTGAATTTTAGCGGTGGCCGCTACCAATTTAGATTTTTTTGCGGTAAATCTTAGGCGCCCAACCATCGTCGCACTAGCGTCTCGTTTCTTGGCACTAATCATATATCCACCACCCGTCATCGGCAACCAACGATCGCCTGCTGACTCAAGAAATTGAAAGGTATTTTTTAACTTTTTGCTGCGTGATAGTGGCGCATAATGGAACATTGAGCTGCCGACCACGTCAAAGCCCAATAGTTGCAACCAATCGATAACACGACGAACTGAGTAATAACGTCCGGCGCACACCGCGGTGGGGCGTAGCCAGCGTTGCAACCCAATCAGACTGTTCGGGTTAAAGCCAGTTAATACGATATGCCCTTCTGGCATCAAAACGCGATGGGCTTCTCTAAGCACTTGATGTGGTAACTCATGCCTCTCAAGCACATGCGGTAACACCACCGTTGAAAAAACCTCTGGCGTAAAAGGTAGAAACGCAGGGTCAACCACGATATCTGAGGGTGCGTCGATACAATCAGTAGTTTTAACTAACATCGGCAGATCGAAATCATCGACTACCGATGCCGGCAAGCATTCCCCAATCTGCAATACTATCGGCCCAATCAACTGTCTTATCCCCGCGCTAATATGCGGCCTCTCGACGTCGAAATAACGTTTAGCATAACGACTTGAAAGACATCGATCGGCAACTGCAACGGTATTTACATCACTTTTTTGACGACCTTTTTCTGTCACACCCTTACTCTCTACAAAGCTAATCTTAAACACTTGAATCAATCTTTATCTTACATGAAATGTCAGCCAACGACATTGACGTCAGATGAACACCTCATTACTATTCGTCGATGAATTTAAAAGCCTCTTTTTCACACATTTTAGCGCTGGGCCTACTGCTGGGTCTTAGCGCCTGCGCAAACCGTAACACACCTTCCGACGTAGTAGTGTTGCCTGATATTAATACCCATACTCCCGAAAAAACCATCCGCGACCAGAGCAAAGTGCCTGACAGCAGCAATACAGAGGCCAAGCAGACTGAACAAACAGTTACCTACGAGGCCGTTGACGTAATAGAAAGAATCCGTCAAGGCTTTAAATTCCCTAAGCTAAAATCTGAGCACATACGCCAGTACGAGAAATGGAGCACCGAACACGACAGCTATTTAGAGGGTTTATTCGCTCGCGGAACTCCTTTTCTTTATCACATCGTCGAAGAGATTGAGACGCGCGGTCTACCAATGGAACTGGCCCTTCTCCCGGCGATAGAAAGCGCTTACAAACCAGATGCCGTTTCACGCTCAAATGCGGGTGGATTGTGGCAGTTCATCCCGTCAACAGGTCGTCATTTTGGCCTCAGGCAAGATTGGTGGTATGACGGGCGGCGCGACGCACTCTTATCGACTAACGCGGCTCTAGATTATTTAACCCAGCTGAATAAGAGGTTTGATGGCGATTGGTTTCTAACGCTTGCGGCCTACAACGCTGGCCAGGGCACGGTCGCTCGCGCGATAAGGACCAATAAACGTAAAGGTCGAGGCACCAGTTATCAAAACCTGCCATTGCGATTAGAAACAAGGCGTTATATCCCAAAGCTGATCGCTCTCAAAAATGTTATCAACAACCCTGACGCCTATGGCGTAACGCTACCGTTTATAGAGAGTAAACCCTATTTCAAAGTGGTCGAGTTGCCCGGTCAAATTGATCTGAAAAAATTTGCTAAAGATGCCGGTATCGACCCAGCCGAGTTGCGCCATTTAAATGCAGGTTTCAAACGCTGGGCAACCTCACCTGAAGGACCACACCGGCTGCTAATTCCAATTAATACCGATGGTGATATAGAGCATGCCGTTGCAGCCGCTCAACGAGCTGTCAAAATTGATTACTCGAACCATAAGGTGTTACCAGGCGAGTCACTGAGTAGCATTGCTCACCGATACGGGGTCAGCGTTAGCGCTCTGCAATCGAGCAATAACCTCAGCAGCACGACTATTCGGGCTGGCAAGAACTTGATGGTACCGTTGAGCGCTTCACGCGTATCACAAATGGCCGATGCGACCAATTCAACTAAGCGCGAGTCGAGAGAACGCGAGTCGGCCGAAAATCACCGCGTCGTTCACCACGTTAGACGCGGTGACACGCTCTGGTCTATTGCCAAAAAATACAAAGTTCAGGTCAACAAC
>JAESTB010000231.1 GCA_016763815.1 Arenicella sp. | reverse complement strand
CTTTGGTGGTCTACCACCAGCATGCCGGCGTTGGCGACTTGTCGTTTGCTCAAGTTCTTAAGACGTTGGTTCAATAGCCTCTGTGCAACGCGTTGAAAATTGCTGTCTAGCGTGGTCTTAATTGTGTGCTGGTTGTCCTCGCTATGACGATAGCTGCTATGACGATATATGTAGTTTGAGAAGTGCGACACATTAAGCAGCTCCTCAGGTTTGCTGGGAAGCAGAACGCTGTTGCGAACGTGATTTATATCGCTGACTAAACCCTGCTCGGCGGCCCTTTGTAATAGTGTCTCGAGCCGGCCTTCTAGTCGCTGAGTGCTTTTGTAAAAATCAAAGTACGATGGCGCCCGAACCAGTACGGCTAACGCTAGCATTTCTTTCTGATTTAAGGTCGATACCTCACGATCAAAGTAATAACTTGCGGCTTGCTGAACGCCTCTGCGTTGTGCCGCGAATGGCACTTGATTGAGGTAAAACTCTAAGATACTGGCTTTGTCGACGCTTAGCTCAAGTTGGCGGGCCTCCCAGCCTTCGAGCCATCGCGCCCAGATAGTACGAGGTCGTTTGTGAATCATGCGCACTACTTGCTCAGAAATAGTACTCGCGCCTCGCAGCCCTTTGAGGGCAACTGTGTTTTGCCAAACGGCATTGAACCGTGCCAACCAGTCAATGCCTGCGTGTTGATAGAAACGCTTATCTTCCGCTAAAATAAACGCGTGTTGTAAGAAATTGGGAATGCGGTGCAGAGGTACTATGGTGTGCGCGTTCCAGTGATTTTGATAGGTAATTGTTAAGCGCTGATTATCGCGATCAAGCAACTGAGGTTTTACCAAGGCCGTCGTAAGTTTGCCTAAATCGCTAGGCAGCGGCCGCATATCGCGCAGTGTTAAGGTGCTGAGAATTAGGCCTCCAATCGCCACCACTGCCGCCATAGCGATAATAGTCGCCAGACTAATTTTGAGCGCGCGTTTGGAGATGGGATTAGTCCTTGGCATGCTCAACCTTTAGTGTCGCAGGTAGGCCAAGGCCATACACGTCTGGGTCATACATTTCCTCAACTTTAACGGGCATTACTGAAAACTCCCCACCGGCAATAGCTTGAGCGGTATAGCTCAGATGGTAGTCTCCGAGCGGCAGGTAGTCTGAGTAAAAGCGCGCCGAGTCATGGCGTAATTCTTTGTGGTAAAAGCTCCAGCCATAGCGGCCATACGGGCTCCAGCTAGATTGCGAAAACCAATGAGAACCTGGCGTTGGGCTATAGTCGGCATCAACGCTGGATGCCGTTGCGAGGTCTCGGTTTACTGGTTCTAGGCCGCCGGGAATTGGGTCATTAATGACCACAAACTGGCGTGCAGTTGGGGTTGACACAAATAAGTCAACGCGTATCAGCTGGCCTTTTTTCAACTGCATTGGGCTGGTTATTAATTGCCATTGATTATCGCGTTGAACCGAATATTCACGTTTGACTTGAATGCCGGCGTTGATGCGCTCTGAATTATCCTCAGTTTTGGCGTAGTCCATGCGCATGCTGTAGTAGACACGCCCAGCGCCTTGTTTGCTTAACCGCATCTGACCAGACAAACCGGGTGTGACTAATAAGTCTGGGTTTGTCATCGTCACCGCAGCATCTCTAATGTCAGTGAACTCGGCCGATCCTATTCTTTGATTGGCGTTTTCTTGGGTTATCGACTCAGCCTTAAGTTGCATATTTGGCGTCTCGACCTCATAGACTTGGGCGAAATTTATTAGTGCGTTAATGCAGTACAAATTCTCTTGAGTATTACTCCAATAATCGCGACCGCCACGTGTTTGGCTTATTGCTCGAACCTGTTTGAAGGGTATATCGCCAAGTGTTTCCAGACCTTTTTTCGACGCCGCGGCAACTCCGAGTAAGCTACTTAAAATCGCACAATTACTGCGCATTGAAGTGCTGTGCATAGACGATGAGCGATAAAAGGTTTGTTCGTTGAATTGAAACTTACCTCCCGACTGCACGCTGTAAGACAAAATGTTTTGGCTTAGCTCTAGTTGCGTTGCCTCATCCAATTTTAGCGATGTTGCCGCTTGTAGATAATGCGCCTTGCCAAATAGATCCATATCGTCAACATGAGACTGGTAACGAAGTAGCTCGGCTTTGTCGATTTTACCGCTGGCCGCTAGCGCAGCTAACGCCACTGCACGTACCGACGCCTGCAGGCGTCGAGTAGATTGCCGGTTAACCGAATCGCTCGCATTATCTTTGCGTAAATAGGTTTTAAGATAAGCATGCAGGTTGTCTTCAATATCGCTTGGTACTTCATGGCCTTGGTCTCGTAGCCAGATGAAACCGAGTGCGGTGTAGGCGCTAAGATACGGGCTGACATACTGGTTGTTATTAATCCAGTAAGTCATGCCGCCATTCGGTGCTTGAAATTGTGCCGCTGTTGCTAATGTTTGCTCAGCAAGTATGGTGCTTTGCGGCCACTCAAGCTCGTCAGGCAAATACGCTTTTAGCTTGCCATATTGAGATGCCGCCAAGGCTGTGCTCAAACGCTGTTCCCAACAGCCGTAAGGGTAGTTGCGCAGATACTTAAATGCACCAGCAACATTGCCGATCACCGATGGCGATACCTCTACACTCAAGCCTCCAACATCGGCGTAAATTCCGTCAGGGAACGAGAAGTCTTCAGAGACTGTTTCAGCAACCGTGGTTCCGTAAGTGGCGGCACTGATTAGTGCGCGGCGCTTAGTTACCGGAACGTGGTGTTCGACCGCGTCTTTATCAATTGTGTCGCCAGCGGTAGCCAAAAAGGCGAGTTCGCCTGGCCGATCGGTTTTCAGTGTTAGCCATACTCGTTTTCGTTCGAAAGCGGCCAAGGTAAGATCGACCGTTTTCGTTAACGGTTGCTTCAGTGCGCTGCCAGCGGCTTTTATTTTTACGGTTAAGGTGCGCGTTTTTTTTGTCCGGTTCATTATGCTAAAACCAGCTTGAACTTGGTCACCCTCAGTGAGTTGGTTTGGCATAACTGGGCGCAACTCTGTTGCTCGATTTACTTTAAAATTGGTATCACCGAGGCCCATTTTTTCTTCTTTGGTAACCGCCATGGCAAATACGCGCCAGCCGGTTAAATTGTCTGGCAGCTCAAAATCAAACTCGGTTCTACCCTTTTTATCGAGTTTGATCGACGGGTTCCAGTACGCCACAAATTTCATTAAATTACGCAGGCTAGGCCCGTCTGCGCCACCGCCGCCACCGCCAGGATTAGCGCCTTTTTGCTCAAATTTTTGGCGGCCAGTAAGGTTCATTAGAAGGTTGTAATTAGCCACTCCTAAGGGATCTAGTTGGTTAAAACCTTTGTAGGGGTCATAGTAATCTTTGCCGCTTAGGTTGAGATCGAACACCGCTTCGTCGATAACCACGATGGCTACTTCCATCGGCTCAAGTTTTCCGCTTCGTGGTTTTGCTTTGAGTTTGACGCTAACTGTTTCTCGGGGCTTATAGACCTTTTTATTAGTCTTGAGGCTAATTTTAATCTCTTTCTTTTGGTCTTCTACTGCGACCACTGCATAGCCGATTTTGAAGGCCGGTTTACCTAGGTCAACATTGCCTTCTCCAAGCGGTTCAGCGACTCGAGGTGAGGTCACAACAACCGACACATAAATGCCTGGGTAGTCATCGTCTTCGATGGGTACCTCGATAATAGGCGTGCTGCCTACCAGCGTTTTGCGCCAATGTCGTTTCACACCATAGCGCTCAACAGTGATAAGCGCTTGGGCCCCGGGGTAGGGGTTCTTAAGCAGAAATTTTGCCACATCGCCGACCTTGTATGACTTGGCATTGGCAATTATTTCGATTTGGTTGTTGTTAGCGGTCGCCCAAAGTACCGTTCCTTTACCGACCACCCAAGTTGATAGGCTGGCTTTATTTTGGCGGCCCTTGGTGTCTTTAATAGTCGCGGTAACTCGGTAACGACCAGGCTCCTTGGGAACGAATTCGCAGCCTACTCGAGCAACGTTAGAGGTTTGTTTGCAGTCAGACGTTTTAACCCATTGCGAGGAGTATTGGCTCAGATACGCATTGCCTGCCCCTTTAACTCTAGCCGCGCGAGTTAGGTAATGTTCAATTACCACGTCGACCTCTACGCCTTTGGCTGGTCTGCCTTCAGGGCCCACTACGAGATGCTCGATAATGGCTTTTTTGCCAACTTGGTGGGTCCACTTAGTATTACGTAAGCCAACGAAGCGGTCGCGGCCAAGGTAGTCGGCTGAGCGGCTACTAGCGACATACTTGCCACGGTCATCGCGCACCGCGCTCTCAATGCTGATACGCCCAAAGTGAAAGCCAAGTCCGTCGGCATTAAGTGTAAATTGGGTCAGCAGTTCGCCTGCTTTATTAACTGAGCCATTTTCTTGGTGAATTGTCGATGAAGAGCGGCTGTAGGCCGCGTCGTCGAAACCAAAGCCCTTGGCCTCGGGGTGATCGCTGGTAAAGGGTCTGGCACTTAGCCTCGCCGTGACTCGAGTTTCTGCATCAGCATAAGGCCCACCGGCATGCATCTTTGCCTGGGTTGTGACTGAAATCGTGTCGCCGGCTTGAAATCGGTCGCCGTTCAAGTCGCTGGTGACTCTAAACGGTGATGGAGTGAAGTCGCTTACTAATACACGCATTGGGTAGCGTTTAACTATTTTATCGTCGGCTTGATAACTCAGTACAAAACTATACCAACCGACCGAGGCGGATTTCGAGGTGCTGAGTTCACCATCGAAACTACCGAAGTCGGACAGGCTAATAT
>JAESTB010000230.1 GCA_016763815.1 Arenicella sp. | reverse complement strand
GCCGAGAGTATAAACGACCTCATTGGTTGTGTATGAGGTTAATCGAGAACGTTCTACTAACCTTGAGGTTTCTTCGTCATTTAGTCCAATAAACCATCCTTGATTGGTGACCACTCTCAGCACCTGCTGTTTTTCTACATCGTTCATATTAGGTTAAGTATAAATTGGAAATTTTTTGGTCGCTTACTTTATGCTTAAAATAGCGTGGCTCTTAATATGGTGCAGCAATTTATTACAGTTGCTTCACAAGAGCCATCGCTAGTATGGTGCTTGCCGAAAAAGTTAGCGGGCTGGTTTATAAATGTAACTTGAGTGACATTAACACGAAGGGCCTCGACTAACCCTGTTTTACGGCCAACATTATTAAATAGTAAGGTCGACCTTTAGACTATTCTGCTCATCGGACTCTAGTTGGTCTGACTGGCGCCTGTGGGGTTGCGATGAGCGTCGCTGAAGTTTATGAAGTCTAGGCTCAATAATTTTTGTTTACGCATTTCTAAAATTACCACTAATACTGCGCCGCCAATCAAACCGGCAAGATGTGCTTCTGGAACCGCTGGCCATGCCAGTGTTGAGAATATCGACAGCCCGAAAAAAGTTTCGACCATAATTTTAGCCAATGACAGAACCAGCGTGACCACGCTGGCGACTTTATAGTCGGCACGTTGATATAAAAAATAGAGAGCAACCAATAACATAGAGTTCAGCATGCCAGATAAACCTGCGTAGGCATCGAGCGTAAACAGGCTTGCCAGATAAAGGTTTACTCCGATCACACCGGCGGCTAGCGCTAGCCCGAGCACTTTTCGTGAGGTTTGTTCAATAATGCTCCCAAGTATGACAAAGGCGACGATGTTCCAACTTAAATGCTCGGTGCTTATGTGCGCGAAATGGGCGCTTAGCCATTGCCAGATTTTGGTGTCTACACCATTGTGCCAAATAAGTTGATCGGGCAGTGCCCCACCTAGCAAAAACACGCATATAGTCGTCAAAGCAATGCTTATAGATACGATTGGTAATCTCATAATTATTCTCTGTTAAGGAAAGTCTGGAGAGTTACTTCACGCGTGGATGAAGTAACTCTCGTGTGGATTATGGTTTATCGGCTATTGAAGCCTATTGCCAATAATTCGACGTCGTAACCAAGCAAGTGCGATTGGCATCATCAGTAACAAGGTCAGCGGATTGATCGCTCCGCCACCGCCACCACCGCTATAACTTGGGCGTTTAGCCGTGAACGCAGGAGCGTTTTGATCGACTTGTCGCTGCGTTACCGGCGAGGCGACTCGGTTGTTTTGAGCTGCTTGTTCTGATTCCCGGCGTTTTCGATTGTTGCGCTTAATGCCGTTGGCCTCAAACTGCTCATCCGTCATGACAATCATCGAGGTGTAGTCGGTGACTAAACCATATTCGATTGCGGTGTTGATAATCGCCGATGAGTCATCGTCTAGTTTTGTTCCGAGATAGTTCGATTTGTCTTTTAGCTGCGCGATGGTGGCGTAAGCCCAGAGACGTTCGATTTCAGGGTTGCTGGTGGCCTGCTTTGGGAAAGAAAACTTAGTTTTATATTGCTTGCTTTGGCCCGAAATCTTGGCGTTTAAAACCGCGAGCGCTTGGCCGTCACCGTAGTAATGACCAAAAATAACCATTTGTTGACCGCGGTAGAGTGTTGCAGTTTTACTCGAAACCAAGTCAGACGTTTTTATGCCCTTGATGTCGAGGCTAACGTCGTGCATTGCTTGATACTTAACTTTCTCGATCGCGCTGAGCATGATCCCCATAATGTCGTCGCTGTTCGAAACGCTAGTAGCGAAACCTTTTGATGCCTTGGTCATCGCTTCAAGCATTGGCCGGTCGGCACCATTGCCCATGATTGCGGTGAACAAACGTACATCTTGCTTGCTCATCAAGTTTAGAAAATCTTGTTTCTCTGTTTTACCAACGTTAGCAACACCATCGGTAATCAAGACAATGCTTGAAGTGCGATCGCTATCTAGTTTTTTGATTGCGGTGTATAAACCTTTGTATAGGTCAGTGCCACCGCCTGGCGACGAGTTATCTAGAGCCTTGGTAATCTTGGCGACAGAGATATCGCTAGTATTCATCCAGCCGGTGCCGAGCTCTTCAACGCGGTCATCAAAAAGCAGTACACGAAAACGGTCCTCATCTGCAAGCTTACTTAGTGCCTGGCTGGTAGCGTCCATAAGAGTCTGGTACTTGCCTGACATTGAGCCAGAGCGGTCAAGCACAAACACCCAGTCGCTACCCTTTGTGATCGGCTGAAGGTCAACACCAGGGGTAACCGTTAACATGAATGTGCCGCGACGTTTGCCGGGCTCTCTATGGGCAACTAACTCGATCGCGCCCGGCAAGTCTTGTTGCAAACGCCAGTAAACTACAACGTCTTGATTAAGCGCATTTGCGGCTTCACTATTACCGGGAGTCTCAGCGATTGCAAATTCAGCGATACGTTGTTCTTCTTGGTTGTCTATGTCAGCACTAATCGGCTCGCCCACAATTGGTGTTGAAACTGCTGCCCCATTGTTGGTGATCGCAAGATGCCAATTCTGTGCATCGCTCTTTGAAATAGTGGCGTGGCTATGAGCTGGCGCACGAACTGCATCAACCGGAAAGCCAGAACGAAGCTTTAGATCGAAATTGAAGCTACTACTGACTTTGCTGTCGGTTTGCCAAAAATCGAGCTTGGCTTGATCTGTGCCGCCCTCCTCTAATGGGTAAATATAGCGGCCAATACCTCCTTCTACGTCGGCGGCTTGCATATATACCAAGCGCGTTTTGGTTGTTTGCTGCGGTCGAACTGGCGACACGCTCGATTCAAAACGATAGAACGATTTCTTCTCGGTTAAACCCGCATCTCGTCCAGCGGCTTTCTCAGTTTCATAGAGCTGTTTGGCGCGTTGTTTCTCGACTACTTCGCCAATAATCGGCTTGTTGTCGATCCACACGGTAAACTCGGCTACTGAGCCATTCTCTGGAACGGGGAACTCATAAACAGCTTCGAGTTCACTTGTTGATGGGTTGAAAAAAGTATTTTCAACTGTAGTGATGGCGTAGCCATCTTCGATTGTCACCGTGACGGTGTGATCTTGAATTTGTAATTGAGTATTGCTGCCTTTGGGCGTGAGGAGGCCGCTGGCATTTACTTGAGTAATGCTAATCAGTAAGCAGCCTAAGGTGATGGCCGCTGATTTAACTTTTTTGACTAACGTATTCATTTTTAGCTCCTACACTCAATGAGTGTCTGTGTTAACCAACGCGACTATGCGCTGGCTTGAATAGTAGAAAGCTGACAATGAGTAATAGTGGTGTAATTGTAAACTTTAACCTATAAAGTTCAAATTACTGGACCTAGAGTTCAGTAAAATTGAACTTTATGATTTTTACTGGCTTGTTTAGTTATCGCCAAACAAGCTTATTGACGGAAAATTAACGGAATAATCATATTAATGGGGGATTCTTCTGTATAGCAGTGAAACCGAACCAGCGCTTAGCGTTCTAGTCGATAGCAACACGCTAAGTGAATACGGAGTTGTCGGTATCACCGTGGGCAATGATTGCCTATTTGACGGGTGTAAACGAGATTGTTACTATGCAGACAAGTACAGAAATCGCCAGAAAACCGAATAGTCTAGATGGCTATGGTTTTGTGACGGGCTTTAAAAGAGGCTTAGGAGCTGAACGTTTGACTATTCAACCGAATGTAACTGAGCAAATTGCCTGCAGCTTTTTCTTGCTTGGCCCATT
>JAESTB010000229.1 GCA_016763815.1 Arenicella sp. | reverse complement strand
GCTGTTAGACATTAACCAAAAATTTTCAGTTGATGCGAAGGACCGAGTGTTGGCACTGTCTTCGCTCAGTTTCGATCTTTCTGTGTTCGATGTGTTTGGTGTGTTAATCAGTGGTGGAACCATTGTCATACCACAATATGACTTATTACGCGACCCTTCACATTGGCGTGGACTGATTGAAGAACACCGTATTACGGTTATGAATTCGGTGCCTGCTCTGACACAGTTATTGGTCGAGCATATTGAGACCTCAAACGAGCTGTTACCGCCTTCCTTGCGTCTTTTGATGATGAGCGGTGACTGGATACCGATTGATCTACCCGAGCGTATTCGTCTATGTTCAAATGAACCTTCTAACACGCAGCATCAACTTGAACTGATCAGTTTAGGTGGCGCGACCGAAGCATCAATTTGGTCGATTTATCATTCTATTAATGCAGTAGAGACTAGTTGGAGCAGCATTCCATACGGCATTCCACTCGCCAATCAGACATTTTTTGTACTAGCAGAAGATATGTCCGATTGTCCTGACTGGGTAACCGGGCAGCTCTATATCGGTGGAGTTGGCTTAGCGCGAGGGTATTGGCGAAGCGACGAGCTAACGAACTCTCATTTTATAAAACATCCCATTACCGATGAAATTTTGTATCGTACCGGCGATTTAGGCCGTTTTACTAGCGCTGGGCAAATTGAGTTTTTAGGACGTGAAGACTCGCAAGTAAAAATAAACGGCTACCGAGTCGAGTTGGGAGAAATTGAGGCGAATTTATTGTTACACCCCGATGTTAAGACAGCGGTTGCTACAGTGAATAAAGGTGTGGGTACCAGCTTATTGGCTTACGTGGTATTAGATAAAGAGAATCACCTTGAATTGAGCGCTGAGGATATTGCCAAGCTTGCGTTCAAGGGCGGGGGCAAAGCGCTAAGAGATGTGACTGACCTACGGTCGCAGCACGAGCTTAACCGTTCAGACCTTGTGTATCGAACCGCACATAATAGTCAACGGTGCGTCAGCACTGAAAACCAATGCAATACGATTCAGGTGACACAACGTATTGATGTGTCCTTGCTAGGTGAATGGTTGGCGTGTTTAGCCTCTAATTGGGTTGAGAACGGTGTGTTACCGAAACGATACTACGCATCTGCCGGCAGCCTATACCCAGTGCAAGTCTATGTTTTGATTCCTTCCATGGGCGTTAGTGGTATCGAGCCTGGTGTGTATTACTACCATCCAGAAAAACACAGTCTCTTTCAGGTTGTTCATTCTAGTGCGGTTCCTGAAACACAAGATACGTCCAAAATTGAGTTGATATTTACAGCGGAACTGGCTGCAATTGAACCTATATACGGAGATGCAGCCTTACCTTTTTGTGAGTTAGAGGCTGGTTACATGAGTGATTTATTGGTCGGCCATGGTGCTCATTTTGCACTCAATGAAACCAGCCAACGGGAGCTTGTCAATCAAGCCCTAATATCTTTGCTTAATCTGGATGACCGTTCACAGGTTTTATTCAGTTCAAGCTGGGAACTCGAGCAAAGTGTAGACGTTGATGCGACGATAACTGAAGCATTGCCATTATTATCACGACAAAGTTTTCGTCATTTTGACGGCGGCCCATTGGCCTTGACTGCCTTAGAGAATTTGTTCCATGGTTTATCACCAGGAAATAGTCTCGACGGTGAGCATATCGAACTACTTGTGTACATGAAGCCAAACTCGCTGGAGCCACATGGAAAGGCATTGCGCTGGAATGTCCAAGAGGCGCTATTAGATACTATTGCCAACGTTGACCTGGATGCTAGCGTGCATGGTGCTGACAATGTTGATGTGTTTGAAAGGGCCAGCTGCGAAATTTACCTGATTGGTTTTAACAGTAAACGCGATACTTTGCTCAACGTGGGTAGATTGAGTCAAGGCATCATGAGTCATGCGCCCGCATTTTCAATGGGATTCTGTCCCGTTGGAAATGTCGATCAAGATACTATTAAGCGTAATTTTTCATTGCCGGATGAGGCGATTGTGATTCACAGTTTACTGGGAGGGTGTGTGAGCAACGAGCAGTTGCAGCAGTTGGCAATATGGCATGAAGCCTCGGCCAGTAGTAGCGACCCTATCCAAGATATCCAATCGTTTATCGCAGACCGGCTACCCGAATATATGCAACCAGATCAGATTATCGAACTGGACGCTTTGCCACTGTCGAGTAACGGCAAAGTTGCTCGTGATCGCTTGCCGAAAACCGAACAAATGGATCAGCGGCGTACACAGTATCAAGCGCCGTCGACGGCCCTTGAGAAGCAGTTGGCGAAATACTGGGAAGAGGTATTAGAGTGCGAACATGTCGGAGTGCAGGATGACTTTTTTGCGTTAGGTGGAAACTCTATCCTGTTAGTGCGTATGCATCAGTATTTGCAGGTATCACTTGCTAAGGAAGTTGCCATTATGGATTTATTTCGTTTTCCTAATATTGCCGCCCTTGCACAAAGCTTAGATAGCTCTAAAAATGCGGTCAATAAAAAGAATCAGAACAGCGCCGATAAAGCTAAAAGCAGAGCGCAGCAACAACGAGAAGCAGTGCAACGTTTCGGGCGTACACGGCCCTCGAAACAAGGGAGAAGTTAATGAACGAAAAATCTGATCAGTTCGGCGATACCGATTTTCAAAGTGTTGCCATCATTGGCATGGCAGGGCGTTTTCCTGGCGCACCTAACGTGGATGCTTATTGGCATAATTTAATTAACGGTGTTGAGTCAATTGTTGATATTGACGAAACGCTTTTACGCAAAGCGGGTGTTAGTGATGTGCCCGAGGGTTATATAAAAAGAGCGTCTATCCTTAAAGATATAGAATTGTTTGATGCCGAATTCTTTGGAGTGGCACCAAGTGAAGCCGCTTTGATAGACCCTCAGCACCGCTTGCTTCTTGAGTGCGCTTACGAGGCGATTGAACACGCGGCTTACAATCCCTATGACTTACCAGCGCAAGTTGGAGTGTATACAGGCGTTAGCCTCAGCGACTACTTGTTGGCTAATATAATTCATCGCGCGGGGTTGCTAGAAAGCGCAGAAGGATTACAGATTTTAATGGGTAATGACAAAAGTTATGCGTCGACCCGAATTTCACGTAAATTTGGATTGCGCGGGCCTTCTTTAGGAATTGATACCGCTTGTTCCACTGCATTGGTGGCTATCCACCAAGCGACTCGTGCTTTATTGACCTATGAGTGTGATATGGCTATTGCCGGAGCCGCTAGGGTTGCGGTTCCGCAAGCGGTTGGTTATATGCCACGAGAGGGTGACATCATGTCATCAACCGGGCAATGTCGTCCATTTGATGCGCAGGCCAGTGGCACGATTCACGGCAGTGGCGGTGGCGTTGTTATTCTCAAACGTTTAGTTGATGCGATTGAAGATCAAGATCAAATACACGCAGTGATACGTGGCTCAGCTATTAACAACGATGGCAACGAGAAAATTGGGTACACAGCACCGGGCATGCAAGGACAAACAGATGTGATTGTTCAGGCTATGGCTGTGGCTGGAATTGAAGCGAACAATATCGATTATATTGAAGCCCATGGCACCGGTACTCGTTTGGGCGACCCTATAGAGATGTTAGCCTTAACACAGGCTTTTGGCAGTGGTGTGCGCCCACAGAGCTGTGCGATAGGGTCAGTCAAAGGTAATATTGGCCATTTAGATGTAGCCGCCGGCATGGCTAGTATTATCAAGGTTGTGCTAGCAATGAAACATCGCCAGATACCGCCCAGCCTGCATTTTGAATCGGAAAATCCCGAGATTGATTTTGCTAATAGTCCTTTCTTTGTTAACGCTGAGTTACGCGAATGGACTAAACCTCATGGGCTCAGAACCGCTGGAATCAGCTCGTTCGGTATTGGCGGTACAAATGCACACATGATACTTGAGGAGCTGGACCCCAAGCACAGGGTGTCTCATGCTCCAGAAGAGAATTTAAGTTGTCATACCGACATTTTTTGCTTGTCTGCCCAGAGTACTTCAGGGCTGAGCGATTACGCACAACGATATGTGGATTTTCTCCAAGATGAGTCTGCGAGTAGTGCTGCAAGCCTAGCGGATATATGTTTAACAACTCGTATTTCTAGACCACACCTGGCGGCCAGACGACTGCTTTGGGCGAACTCGAAGAGCCATTTAAGTGCTGCGCTCAAGGAGTTGAAGGCCGTTGCGCCGACGATATCTCTGCAGACTCAAGCGCCTGTTGTCGTGTTTATGTTTACCGGCCAGGGTAGCCAGTATTCTGGTATGGCCTCTGAGCTGTATAAAAGCAACCGACTTTTTCGTCAGCATTTTGACGAAATATCCACAGTGATTAGTCAAAAATTGGAGTGTCGGCTAGAGTACTACCTATGGGAAGCACCAGAGGAAGAGTTAGCTGATACTCGAGTTACACAGCTGGCTTTGCTGGGGTTGGAATTGGCTTTAGCCAATTATTGGCGCAGCATGGGCATAATTCCTGACTATTTAATTGGTCATAGTATTGGTGAAATTGTGGCGGCCTGCTTTAGTGAAATGCTCTCATTGGAAGATGCGGTTGAGTTGGTGCATCTTCGATCCTCGGCAATGATGGCCGCGGCTGATGATGGAGCAATGTTGGCGGTCGCTGCTTCTGGCTCGCAACTTAAACCATTTTTGGAGACCTTTCCAGCACTCAGTGTTGCTGCGTTTAATGCGCCAGATAACACAGTGATATCTGGCGACAGTGCATCCATTGATCAATTGAGCGCGGTTCTTGAGCAGAATGATATAAAAGGCACTCAGCTGAGGGTTTCAAAAGCGTTTCATTCGAATCATATGGATAGCGTATTGCCCGTGTTTGATGCCGCCATTAGTCATATTTCCTTTGCCGAGCCTCGGATTCCAATAATATCTACTGTGCAGCCGACACTGTCGAATT
>JAESTB010000228.1 GCA_016763815.1 Arenicella sp. | reverse complement strand
TCTGAGTATCAGCAAACAATGCTAGACCCCAAGGTCCTAGTACAATGCCGAGCACAATGTAACCAATAATTAGCGACTGACGCGCTACCAAAGCGAGGGTGCCGAGCGCTGCCGCGCCAACAAATATTAAGAACAAAGAATAGACCATAAGGCCAATATTACCTTAAGTGATGCTTTAAGAAAGCGCTGATTTAACTAGATAGTGAATGCCCGCTGCGCGTTCAAAGGGCAAATCACCATTATTTATTGCGGCATCATCATGGCAAACGAAGTAATGCGCCTTCAGAGCCAAACCTTAGACAGCGAAGTAGAGCGGCCCCTTGAGGGTATCTGATAGTTTAAGACTCGACCTGCTTACCTGCTATTCTAATCTCTCTGACTTAAGATCATTTTTTTCAAGCCTTTTAGCGACAAACAAGCCAAGCTCGAATAATAAGCAAACCGGCACGGCCATCATCACCTGCGAAAATGGATCTGGCGGCGTCATTAACATGGCTAAAACAAACGCGCCTAGAATAAAATAAGGTCGTTTTTTGGCGACTGATCCTGCTGAAATTACGCCGATTCTAGTCAATAAAACAATCGCGACCGGCACCTCAAACGCGACACCAAAAGCAAAAAACAGGCTCAATGCAAAGCTCATGTAAGAGCCAATATCAGGTGTGAAAGCAACGCCTTCAGGAGTCATCTTTGCGAAGAATTCGAACATCAATGGAAACACTACAAAGTAAGCAAACAGTATTCCAAGGTAAAATAGGGCGGTAGTCGAAACCACTAGCGGCAACACAATACGCTTTTCTTTAGAGTACAGACCTGGTGCGATAAACGACCAAGCTTGGTACAACACAAACGGAATAGCAATTGCAAATGCTAACGCAAACGCTAGCTTGAATGGGATAAAGAAGGTGCCGTGCGGATCTATCGCTATCATACTGCCGCCCGCGGGCAGGCTAGCGAGCAAAGGCTCGGCAAACCAAGAGTAAATTTGGCCAGCAAACGGCACCAAACAAACAAACACTACTAGCACTGCGCCGAGAGCCCACACCAAACGGTTTCGCAGCTCGATAAGATGCGATACAAAGGGTTCTGACTTTTTAGCTTCTTGGTTCATCTATTATTTCGAGTTGGGGAATTTCGAGTTGGCGCGATTGTTACTTGAGTAGCTTGCCCGCGATTGCGGTGTAACACTCAATTCGGTTAACAATCTAATCGGCTTTGCTGGCGTTTTTATCGGTGTCATCCACTACCGGCTTACCGGTCATTTCAATCGAGGCATCGTCTGAACTTTCTTTCTGCTCAGCAGCATCGACTATTTCACGACCAAATTGTCGTAAGTCGTTTTTTAAATCAGCCATTTCTTGCTTGGCTTTTTCTAAATCGGCAAATGGAGTCCCCTGAATTTCGCTTTGCATTTCACTGCGAAGGCGAAACATACCTTGGCGGGCTTTACGAATATAAAACGCAGCCTGTTTTGCTACCTCAGGCAGCCGCTCAGGCCCCATCACAATGATGAGTACCACGCCAACTACCAGCAATTCAAAAAAACCAATATCTAACATAACGCTTAACTATTTTTCAGTCTTCTCTGGCTTAGCATCGCCAGTAGCATTTTCAGCTTGGTCGACAGCCTCATCATTTTTCTTACTATCATCATTGATAGCTTTCTTAAAGCCCTTAATCGCACCACCTAGATCACCACCAATACCGCGCAAGCGCTTGGTTCCGAAAATCAACGCTACAATCAGTAAAATGATAATTAGCGACCATATATTTATTCCACCTAAACCCATTATTTTATCCTCAATATTTGGTCACGATGTTCGTGACGCTTTTTCTTCGATTCCCGAAATGCCCATGCGCCGGGCTAATTCGTCGATTACTTGCTGTGGTTCTAAACCTTGTTGTGCCAGCAATACCATAGTGTGAAACCATAGGTCTGCGACTTCATAGATAATTTTTTCAGCGTCGCCATCTTTTGCTGCCATGACGGTCTCGGTTGCTTCTTCACCCACCTTCTTAAGAATAGCATCTAAGCCTTTGGCATATAAAGATGCAACGTACGATGAGCCTGCATCCGCATCAAGTCGCGAAACTAATGTCTGATGAATCTCTGCTAATATATCGTTATTGTTACTCATACAGCTCTTTTTGATCAACTATAAATAAGTGATGGGTCTTTAATAATCGGTTCAACCACCTGCCATTGACCTTCATTATAAACACGATAAAAGCAATTGTGCCGCCCAGTATGACAGGCAATGCCGCCTTTTTGGTGAACAGTTAACAAGATAACATCTGCGTCGCAGTCTAAACGAACCTCGATGACTTCTTGATAATGGCCAGACTCCTCACCTTTACGCCATAGTTTCTGACGCGAACGAGAAAAATAAACGGCTCGCTTGGTCTCTACCGTCTCTTTCAGTGCTTGACGATTCATCCAAGCAACCATCAAATTGTGCCCGGTATCGACGTCTTGTGCGATAGCCGGCACTAAGCCAGCTTCATTCCACTTAAGTTGATCTAACCAATCAGTCATAACATATGGAGGCTTTATAGCCTAATTTCAATGCCTGCATCGCGCATTACTTGTTTGGCCTGTTGAATGCTGTACTCGCCAAAATGGAAAATACTGGCCGCCAGCACAGCGTCGGCACCACCTAGTTTAACACCATCAACCAGATGATCTAAATTACCAACACCACCAGAGGCGATGATAGGAATCAATACTGCGTCGGACACCGCTTTTGTTAATTTTAAATCGTATCCTCGCTTTGTGCCATCACCATCCATGCTCGTTAATAAGATTTCGCCAGCACCATAGTCAGCCATTTTCACGGCCCAAGCAATGGCGTCAATGCCGGTGGCTTTACGACCACCGTGGGTAAAAATTTCCCAACGATCTTGTTTATCACCACGGGCTAAGAACTGTGTTTGTTTAGCATCGATTGCTACCACAATGCATTGTGAGCCAAAGTGGCGAGAAGCTTGTTTGATAAAATCCGGATTAAAAACGGCGGTGCTATTAACTGATATTTTATCGGCGCCTGCGTTGAGCAAATTATGCACGTCTTGAAGTTCGCGAACACCGCCGCCGACCGTTAACGGAATAAATACTTCACTGGCAACTTCTTCGACCACGTGCAATAGGGTGTCGCGTTTATCCGAGGTCGCGGTGATATCCAAAAGGGTGATTTCATCGGCGCCTTGTTGATTGTAACGCTTAGCCACTTCGACTGGATCGCCAGCGTCACGAATGCCAACAAAGTTTACTCCCTTGACCACACGACCGTTATCGACGTCTAGACAGGGAATGATGCGTTTCGCTAATGGCATGATCTAGCCCTAACCGAGCTTAGAATCCAAGTAGGCTTGGCCTTCAGAAAAATCCAAAGTGCCTTCGTATATAGCCCTGCCAGTAATAACCCCAGAGATGCCGGAGCTTTCGACTTTTTGCAGCTCGATGAGATCATTCATATTGGTGACACCACCCGAAGCAATAATTGGAATGCTGACCGATTCAGCCAAATGCTTGGTAGCGTCTAGATTAACGCCTTGCATCATGCCATCACGTGCAATGTCGGTGTAGATGATTGCTTGTACGCCGTCATTCTCAAATCGCTTAGCTAAATCGACCACATTGTGGTCGGTTAATTTAGCCCAACCATCAACCGCAACAATCCCGTCTTTAGCATCTAAACCGATGATTAAATGTTTACCGAACTGTTCAGCAATCTCAGCAATGAACTCTGGCTCGTTGGCCGCGCGAGTACCAATAATAACGTATTCAACACCCGCATCGAGATAGGCTTGTATGGTTTTCTCATCGCGAATACCGCCGCCTATTTGAATCGGCACATTGGGGTACTTCTCAGCGATGGCGTTTATTACGTCAGCATTAGCCGGCTTGCCGGCGAAGGCGCCGTCTAAATCAACCAAATGAATTCGTTTAGCGCCCAATTGCACCCACTTGTCAGCCATCGCCAAGGGGCTATCGCTGAATACAGTTGAGTCTTCCATTAGGCCTTGGCGTAAGCGCACGCACTTGCCCTCTTTAATATCAATTGCAGGTATTAATAACATGTTTTCGGCGGCTAATTTAGCCACTCCATTGAGTGAAATTCTTAAGTAATTTTAAGCCATCATCATGACTTTTTTCAGGATGAAACTGAACAGCAAATACATTATCGCGACCAACTGCGGCTATAAAATCATGCCCATAGTTAGCTTCACCATATACCATGCTTGAATCGGCATCGACGGAAATATTAGCGCAGAAACTGTGCACAAAATAGAAATGCGATTGATCTTTAATACCGTGCCATAAAGCATGATCTTGACTATGAACCACTTGGTTCCAGCCCATTTGAGGAATTTTCAACCGCTCTTGATTACTTTTTTTAGTGGCACTATCTTTGGCACTATGAAAATGTGAAAAATGACGCACTGAGCCTGAAAACAGACCCAAGCCATCAATACCACCATCTTCCTGGCAATGATCAAACAGCGCTTGCATGCCAATACAAATACCCAACATTGGCTTGTTGGCCAAACTAGATCGCACCACAGACTCAAGTTTGCGATCATGCAACGCGGCAAACCAGGTACCCACGGCGCCTTGACCCGGCATGACTACTCGATCAGCTGAATCAATCACGCGTTCGTCACTGGTGACTACAACATCACAATCAGGAGCAACTGCGGTTAATGCCTGCTTAACCGACGTTAAGTTACCGACACCTAAATCTATAACGGCTATTTGCATGATATCTACGGTTGAAAAATTTAAGACGTTTATCAGTTGTCGCCTTATTCTTCAGCGGCTTATAAACTACCTTTAGTTGACGGAATAACACCCACGCTGCGTTGGTCGTACTCAAGAGCCATTCGAAGTGCTCGGCCGAAAGCTTTGAAAATAGTCTCAGCGATATGGTGTGCGTTTTTACCACGAATATTATCGATATGAATGGTCATGCCGGCATGATTAACAAAACCATGAAAAAACTCATCGAACAAATCCACATCAAAGCCACCAATGCGAGC
The DNA here is from genome assembly GCA_016763815.1 of Arenicella sp. GTDB lineage: Bacteria > Pseudomonadota > Gammaproteobacteria > Arenicellales > Arenicellaceae > Arenicella. The sequence continues at coordinate 6,043 of JAESTB010000228.1, read as the reverse complement.
GCGCTTATAATCAACCCGGTGCATTAAGGTCGGCCGACCGGAAAAATCTACTACCACTCGGCTAAGGGCCTCATCAAGCGGTACGTAGGCGTGCCCATAACGGCGAACACCCTTTTTATCACCCAAAGCCTGAGCAAAGGCTTGCCCGAGGGTAATGCCAATGTCTTCTGTAGTGTGATGGTCGTCGATATGCAGATCGCCTTGGCATTTAATATCTAAGTCGATCAAACCATGACGGCCGATTTGGTCCATCATATGCTCCAAAAACGGCACCCCGGTGTCAAATGAGCATTTTCCGCTGCCGTCTAAATTCAACTTAACAGATATTTTCGTTTCGTTGGTATCGCGAGTTACTTCAGCGATTCTTGCGCTTGGTTGAGGGTCAATATTGGTCATAAAAATGTTGGTTGAACAATAGAAAATTGGTTAATCGAATATGTGACTAACTTGAAATTGGCACTTAGGGCACACATATATAAAACACTACGACTGTGATTAGGGCGCGAATATTAACAAAATTTGAGCTTTTCACCTACCGATAAAACGCATTCAGAGCAAGAGATGCTAATATGAGTCATGCGATTAAAGATCATCTTCCGAAAACCGTGCTTAGCGACAATAACCCTAACGATACGATGAAGCCAATTCCATATGTGGGCGCCGTTCCGCTGAAATACAAGCGCTACATTCGCAACAAAGCGATAGAACGAGCCAGAACACGTATTATCGTTGCACGCAATGATCCGAGAAAACTAAATCAACAAGATTTAGAGGTTGTTGTGCGCGAAGAAGAAGACAAGATCAAGGGCTCGATTAAAGAAAAAGGTTTGATGGCCGTACTCGCTCTGCTTGGCCTTAATTTCTTCGTTTAGGTAGTACGTTAATATGGTATTTAAGCAAATTTTCAGAGTCGCCTTTGTTACCCTTATATGGAAGCAGTATAAGGCTTTGATCGTATCGACATTTTCACTTATCGCCTACTTACTCTTAGTTGGCAGCGTACATAGCGACTACCTAATTCATAGCCAACTACAAAAGGACATATCAGGCAGCGGCATGAGTTTCATTTATAAATGGGCCGCTTATACCGCAGGAATCGTACTCTATTTCGGTTTTCACGCGCTGCGTAGCTCGCGCCCAAAGAAACAAGATCTAGCGCAAAAGGCCAAACAGGCCAACAAAACCGCTAAACACGACATCGAAGACCCGTTTGCGGCAATAAGAGAAAAAGACACGCTACGAAGTCGGGCTGACTTTATTGAGCAGCAACACAAATAGCCTCACTCCAACATAAAAAAAACCGGCTAGAGAGGATTGAAGTCTCTGGCCGGCTTAAAATTTGAAGGGCATTCTACCCCTCCAAATACACTCGTAAAAACTCGGGTTGGATTGGTCTTTACGAGAAACTTTAAATTCTTTCACTGCTAACAGAACCAGAGTAACATGACGATTGTCAAGAAACAGTGAAGTTATTCAATAATATTCGGATTACACGATGAAAAAAGAACAAATCTGACTTCGATTATTTCAGTCGTGCTCAGCCTTCATTGCTAACTTAAAAGTGCTCAAAAGGCCAATTATAAATACCTTCAAATAAATTAAGTTAGACTCAATACCTTAGCGATAGTTTGTCAGCAATACGCTTGATATCAACTTGCTCGATAAGCTCCTCAATAGCGATACACTTTAGCGGCTCTTCTAATATCCCAATAGTAGTCACTAAATGTGCAAGTAACTGCTCCGAGCTTCCGCCACTTCTCCGCCATTCTTCCGCCGAGATAGAGCCATCACGCTTCGACATACGTCGCCCTTGATCATCTAACATTAAAGGTGCATGCAGATAATTAACTCTACCGCGTTTTGGCTGCAGCAATTCGGCCAGATAGACCTGCTTGGGCGTACTATCGATCAGATCGGCACCGCGAACCACCTCGGTAACACCCTGATCAAGGTCATCAACCGTAACCGCCAATTGGTAAGCAAAAAGTGAGTCTGAACGGAGAATAACAAAATCACCACAACTGGCCTCCATCTTGGGCGGCACTTTCAAGCGGGTTGCTGATGATTTATTGCTGGCACGCATTGCTATTTCGCTAACAGACAACGACCGACAAGTGCCAGGGTAAACGCCGACCTTGCCATGAGGCGCGCTAGCAGCAGCTTGAATATCCTTACGTGAGCAAAAGCAGGGGTAACTTAATCCTAAAGCGTCTAAATTGAGCAACGCTCGCTGATAGAAGTCTGTACGCTCAGATTGGTAAACAATCGGGCCATCCCAGTCTAAGCCAAGCCATTCGAGATCACGCAGTATTTGATCAGCGCTACCCGCGACCACTCTCGGTAAATCAAGATCCTCCATGCGCACAATAAATTGGCCCCCTTGAAGCCTAGCATGCAACCAAGCCAATAAAGCTGTTCGGAGGTTGCCGAAGTGTAAGTCTCCCGTAGGGCTAGGCGCATAACGGCCGACTACTTTGGATGAATTAGGCATGCATTGAGGATAGCAAGTTATTCAAACTCAGCCTACTCATACCGCTCACGTCAAAAACCAGTTTAGCCGTTCAAAAAATCTAGCAGTGGCTCTAAAGTTGCGTCACTGCTGCGTACATCCTCAAAACATGCTTGATTTCTAGGACACTGCTTTACATACGTCGAGAGGAAACCAACGTATGCTCGCCATCAACAACCGTTTACTACAGAAAAAACAACTACTTATTTTCTTTAAACAGCCAATTGTCGAGTGAGATTTTACCGCCACCATGAGCCAGTAACATCGCCAATATAATCATCCATAAATAATGTTCGTGATTCTCAAAGCCTGGCACGAAGAATTGAATAACAACGGTCATAATCAACAATCCGAGAGCGCCAATCCGCGTAAACAAGCCGACAAACAACAGGATCGGCAGCACTAACTCGCCAAAGGTCGCTAAATACGCGGGTATCTCTGGCGGAAATGACTCAGGTAAAAAAGACAAGATAAAGTCGCCGTCTTCAGATGGATCGAAGTTCTCGACTGTACTCTCAAGGTCGTCAAATTTTGCGACGCCCGATCTCCAGAAAATTAAACCTATATAGATGCGGGCCCAAATACTGACCAGCGGCGAAATGATAGTGGCGCAGAATGCTCCGAACGCTTCATATAAGTTTTTCATTTGGTTCTCAATTGTTGTTATAGACCTCAGCATAACTCAGGGACGAACGCTTAGATTACTAGCAAACATCGAAAGTTAAAAACTCAGTTGCGCTTCAGCAATCGAGTCTCAAATACTAATGATAGTATTTGAGACAATGTGTCTTCTGCTATAGACCCTTGCAAACCCTCAATTGCTTGCAACAAATTTTGATTCTGTTCTAAAGCGCTAAGAAACTCTGCCTGTTGGTCATCTAGCGCCAGGCACTGCACTTCATGCCCAAGTTTATAAACCAATAAATTGTCTCGGCTTTGATTCAAATCGATTGATACGCTACCTTGAAAAGTAGGCAGCGACTGACGTTGAATTTCATAGATAGGGTAAGCGGAAAAAATTAGAGACACACTGTCGTTATAGATCACTGAGCTCGTCAAAAGTTCCTCTTGCTGCACCCCATTAGGGTCAAGCGAATTACTGACAACGCTAAAGTAGCTCTTATGTAACGCCCACTCATAGTGCATCAAATCAAATAGATACGGCAGGCCTTCAAGACCATCGAATGAGCCGCAAAGCGTTGACATACCCTCGCCGTAAAAATGTATATTACCGGTAGATGGCGGCGAATTCTGGATAAATATTTGTGCCATTTGCTTAAAAAAATCAGCCCCAACAACGCCTCTGGTAGCTGGGTAGACCTCTTCTAGATAATCTTGCACTGCGCCAAATACGTTGTTTTGGTAAATCCATATACGATGTTGATGTTCGGGGCTAGCCGTTTCTAAGGTCTTACTTAAACTAAGCACACGGTCTAAAAAATCGTCTTGTGATTGAGCCAGATTGACAGTATCTATAGACCTTAGCTTGTCAGCATTAGTACTCTCCGTTGATCTGGCTGGGTACTTTTGCAATAACACCTTGGCTTTTTGACACTCACCTACCAATACCTCAAACTCGGGGAAATCAGAATCCCATTCAAACAGTGTTGGCCTCGCGCCATGAACCGATAAAGCATGATCAAACAAGTCCCATACAGGGTCGTAAACAGTATGGTTATGGGTGTCGATGAGTATCGATTCGCTGATTCCTTGACAGTCTCGTTCTACCTCTGTGTAACCAGCTAAATGGTATTGCTCAATAACATCGCTGCTTACCGCATCGATGTAATCCGATCCATCGCGACCAATATTGCTGGCACTTACATGAATATTATTAATATCCATTAGTAAGCCGCAACCGGTTCGCTTAGCTAGTGCATTAAGGAATTCAGGCTCAGGAATTTGCAGCTGATCGAATAGCAAATAATTAGACGGATTTTCGATCAATATCTGACGACCAAGTGCAGTTTGCATTTGGTCAATATGTTGGCAAATTATATCCAACGCTTGACTGGTAAGAGATAAGGGTAATAAATCAGGTAGGTGCCGATGCGAGTACGCGCTCCATGCTAGATGCTCGGAGATCAGAACGGGTTCTACTTGTTCAACTAATCGCTTGAGTTCAGCTAAATGCGACTGATCGAGTTCATCGGCGCGGCCCAACGAAAGACCAACACCGTGCAAGGATATTGGGTGGTCTTGGCGCAGCTTTAATAATTTAGCTCTGGCAATAGACTCGCCAAAATAGTTTTCAGAATGTGCTTCGAAAAAACCAATTTTTTGCTCAGCTGAACGATTGATGCTCGCCACTGAATCAAATAATTCAGACCGTATGCCTAGGCCTGAGGCAGTAGAACTAAGATTGTTTTCGCTATTCAAAACTGCATCACCCAGCTGGATATTATTGGCCAAATGTTAGAATATTTGGCGCTAATAAAATCAGACAAAGCAATGCAGATTTAAGCAATTAGCCTAACTATGACTTAGCTTCCTTTTTGGCCGCTTTAATCGCACCACCAACAATTTTGTCACAAGTTCCTTCAGGCACATAAACCCATTCGTTTTTATCGCCGTCTACTTCTGCTTGACCGGCACAACTATGCCCATTGGCACCACAGTCATTCATACCCGCCTTAGCAACGCCTTGACATTTTTCAAAGCCTTCTTTGCCCGCGTGAACTAGACCAGAATTAGCCACTAATGCTAACGCTAAGATTGAGGCCGCAGCGGCCGATGCTTTCAAATTAGATTTCATATAAATACTCCATTTTATTACTTATTAAAAAATTAAAACCCTCGACTTTAGACAAGAACTTTAATCGGTATAATTCAGCTTGTTGATATAACTTAGCGTTGTTTAAATAGACTCGCCAAATTTATCTACCAAACGGCCACCGGCAACGGTTGGGTCGCTTTGGTCTGCAATTTTCTTACAGGCTTTTGCAAGTTTTTTCTCGGAGGTGCCTTCAGGTGCTTCAGCGGTAGAAGCGCATATACTTACAATATTGCCACAGGTGCCAGTAGGCACTTTAATCCAAGCACCAACCGTATTGCCTTCAGTTGCTTGGCCTTGACAAGAAGTGCCAAGTGTTTTAATCGCACACCCATTCTTACCACCTTTAACAACATCGGCACAACGCTCGGTTGATGCCGCTGACGCTACGCCAGAGACGCTAAGAAGCGCCGTTGCCAAGACTGAAGTTGCCACCGCAGAGGCAAAGGCTTTCTTTGAATTGTTGATTAATTTCTCGTTTTTCATGGTGTGTATGACCTCAATAAATGAATGTTTCAAATGTTACACTTCTAAAGAACTATCGATCAACTAATAGCTTACATCTATATTGAACGTTTAAACACTATTTAACTTTAAGAGACCTCAGCATAACTCGATGAACGGATAAAAATATCTGTAATGTCTTCACTTTTCGTTGAAAAACTTGCCAATAGCTCGACAGTTGCTCCTGCACTGCTCTAATAAGTTGCATCCCTGCAACGATAGCTATTGGCTGCGTTTTCCGCATCAATTCAAGGCAT
>JAESTB010000019.1 GCA_016763815.1 Arenicella sp. | reverse complement strand
TTTAGATTTTTATGTCTATTTAAAGCAAATAGAAACGGGCTCAGATGATGTTGCCAAGTTCCGAATACAGTTAGTCGATGTGCAAGGGGCTGTCGTTGCGCAAGTCAAAGAAATACAATCAAGCGTGTGCCTGAAACGGAATTTTTTGCACAAGGCGAAGCTTCCTCGACTATTTCTGCTTTTGCTTTAGAGCTTAAAGCTGAAACTAGATATGACTTACAAGATGCGATAGAAAATAAAAAGGAGCCACTGCTGATTTTTCATTATGGTGAAACCAAGCAAAACCTACTAATGCAAGAAATTCAGCAGCAAGGCTTTAATTTATTCGGCATTAATTTGGCAGAAAATGGCCTTACCGATGAGCTTGCATCTGATATCGCTAAAAAAAGCTTTACTGGCGCTGTGGTATTACCCCAGTCGGAAAGTACTTGCCCCCTTGTTCAACTTAAAAATAATATACAAAATTTAGCAACGATCAGTCAGTGTGTCGTTAGGCAAAAAATCGCTTTATCTCAAGGCTTATTAGTAGTGACAGAGGAAGCATTTACTATTAGTGAAAGCACTGTATCAAATCGCCCTGACAATGCATCACTAGCCGCACTGACTCGCATTACCGCCATGGAGAACCCACATTTGAACATTCGTTGTTTGGATAGTGGTCAAGATACTCAAGCGAATGATTTATTGATTGCTCTGAATATGCGGACCAAAGGCAATGCTTTAATAAGTCGTGGGAAGCAGGTTTATCGAGAAAACTTACGCGCTTTAAAGTTACAGAGTTTTGAGAGTTTTCCGTTATCGGAGCAAGGGGCTTATCTTATAACTGGAGGTACCGGTGGTTTAGGTTTAGCTCTAGCTAAAAGCCTTTTAGAACAAACGCCAGTAAACTTGATTTTATTAGGCTCTAAAGATTTACCAGAAAAGCATTTATGGAAAAAAACCTTAGCCGAATCACAAGATGAGAAGTTAAAGACTAAATTAGAAAAGCTCTTTGAGCTTGATGCATTCGATGGATCACTTGAATACCATGCAACGCCATTGTCAGAAAAAAGTCAGCTTGAAGAACTGCTCATCCAAATTAGGCAACGGTATGGCAAAGTCAATGGCATCGTGCATGCGGCTGGTAAAGCGGGTGATGGCTTTTTGATTCACAAATCGTTACCAGAATTAGACAGTGTGATTAGTGCTAAAGTTGATGCAGCTTGGTATTTACACGAACTCACCTTAACTGACAAACTTGATTTCTTTGTTATGTATTCGTCGGTTGCAACCAGCTTGCGTAGTGCCGGGCAAAGTGATTACACAGCGGCCAATGCGTATTTGGATAGCCTCGCATATATGCGTCGCGGTATGGCGTTGCCAGCTCTATCGATCGCGTGGCCGGCGTGGAGAGAGGTTGGTATTGCGGTTGAATATAATGCCGTTGATGAAGCCGAGTTTTTTGCTCCAATCAATAATCAACAAGCATTAAATCTATTAAAGTCGGCTATTCATTATCAACAAGAGTTGCCACCAGCGATTGTCTTAGCACCGCTTAATCAAAATGCCAAACTCAATGACTTAGAACAATTGGACATTCTTCCGTCGGCTGAATTGGTTGAGCATATCAACAGTCAATCTGAGAGTTTGGATCAAAGAGGTAATGGAGATCAAACTGACGTTGTGCTGACGAGCATTGATGACCCCGATGAAATCGACTTGATGGTAGCGCAAACCTGGGGCCGTGTTTTAGGCGTCACCGAAATTGATGTTGATGACGTGTTTAATGACTTAGGCGGTAATTCAATTTTAACCACACAAATGTATCGTGATTTTGACAAGCAGCACCCTGAAGCGGTCGATATGGCCGATTTATTCACTCATACCACCATACGTGGTCAGGCCGAACATTTTAGAAAGTATTTAGGATTAAGCAAAAAAGGTGTCGATACCGAGAGTATGGATCATAAGGTTAAAAACGAGCCCGACATGGATGAGGTTTTAGCAAGGTTAGCGCGCGGTGATATTTCTACGGAAGAAGCACAAGCATTGCTTTAAGAAACCTTTGCTTTAACGGTTAGCATGGCCTCAGTTTAAAAAAGAGAACGTAAATTAAAAGATTTTTGGTCATCGTATTGGTGACTGTTTAGGGAAAACACTATGAGCTTATTAAAAAAACACATACTAAATCAATTAGCCAGTCAATTAATCTCCCAAGAAGAGGCTAAAGATTTATTATTGGAATTATCTGGAAAAGGGAAAGCATCAGAAAAATCCAAAAGCCATGAAATTGCCATTATAGGTATGTCTGGTCGTTTCCCAAGGGCTAATAATACAGAAGAGTTTTGGCAAAATTTAGCACAAGGAATTAACTGTATTGATGACTTTCCAAAGAAGCGCTGTGAAGATTTTGAACCGATTTTACGTAACCCTTTTTATACTGAATTTTTAACCGGTGATTCGATTAAGCTTGAGCATATTAAAGATGTGCAGTCGAAAGCGGGTTACTTAAACCAAATAGATTTCTTTGATGCTGATTTTTTTGGCATTCCGCCGTCTGAAGCTACCTATATGGACCCTCACCAACGAGTTGCTTTAGAAAACGCATGGCAAACGATGGAAAATGCGGGTTACGGAGGTGACAAATTAGTTGGCAGTAAAACTGGAGTGTTCGTCGGTAAGGAAGGGACTAATTATTCACTCTATCGTTATTGCTCCAGCCAAGACCCTATGCAATTAACCGGCTCTTGGGAAAGTATTATGGTGAGCCGTATCAACTATCTATTCAATTTCCGTGGCCCTTGTATGATTATTGATACCGCATGTTCCGCCGGTTTGGTTTCGGTACATATGGCCGCACAATCAATTCTCAATGGTGAATGTGAGCAGGCCATTGCTGGTGGCATTAACTTAAGTATTACGGGTGAATTTGATTCTAAATATTTAGGTGGTATGAATATGGACTCAGTTGAGTCCGATGAAAAAACCGTTAGAACGTTTGATGCTGGTGCCAATGGTACAGTGTGGGGCGAAGGTGTTGGTTTTGTGATGCTAAAGCCGCTCTCCAAGGCGATTGCCGATGGCGACTTTATTCATGCCGTGATTAAAGGAAGTGCCATTAATAATGACGGCGCATCAAATGGGTTAACCGCACCTAATGCTGATGCACAAGAAGAAGTGGTGGTAGACGCTTGGGAAAAAGCCGGTATTAACCCAGAGACACTCTCATATATAGAAGCGCATGGTACCGGTACCGTTTTAGGCGACCCGATTGAGTTTAAAGGCTTAACTAACGCATTTCGTCGCTATACGAAAAAGCGTCTGTTTTGTGCTATCGGCTCATTAAAAACGAATATGGGGCACTTGGTTGCGGCCTCAGGTAGCGCATCCTTATTTAAGGTGATTAAATCGATTCAGACTAAGTCGATAGCACCAACAATTAATTTTAATAGTCCTAACCCTTATATCAATTTTTTATCGAGCCCTTTATATGTGTCTGACCGACTCCAACAATGGAAAGAGGGCGATTTTCCACGCAGAGCAGCACTAAGTTCATTTGGTTTTAGTCATACAAATTGCCATATGGTAATTGAAGAAGCACCGCAAAGAAAAGTCGGGGTCGCCAAACGGCCAGCTTACTGCTTTACCTTAAGTGCTAAAAAACAACACCTATTATTGGATTATCTTGACCGCTATAAAAGGTTCGCCGCTGATAGTAACTGGAACATAGCGGACTTATGTTTTACAGCGAATACAGGAAGAGGGCATTATCCGTATCGTTTAGCGATTGTTACTAGCAGTGAAGCTGAATTTAGGCAACAACTTGAAGTGGCTTATCAACAACTATTAGGTTCACAAGGTGAGAGTTTTTCTGAACACACTATTTTTTATGCACAACATAGTGTTGTCAGCGACAAGAAAAAACAAAGAGCGACTGGTGAAATAACTGCGAAACAGCAAAAAGAAATTTCGCAACAAGCAAACGTGTTGCTAGAACAGTATTTAGATATTAGTGATATAGAATCTGTTTGTAAATTGGCTCAAGAATATGTAACCGGTGCACAGGTTCAATGGGACAATTTTTATATCGACGAAAAACGATGCCGTTTGCCACTACCAACATACCCTTTTGAAGAAAAGCGTTATTGGGCCGAGCCTAAAATCAGCCAAGTAAGTTCATTCAATAACCGCATTCATCCTCTATTAGATCGCAGAGTGCCTGATACGCAAACGTCTAACTTAGAGAAAAAATGGATTTACGAATCTGAATTTAGCAATGAAACTCATTGGATATTAACAGACCATAAAATTAAAAATACTGGGGTAGTTCCTGGTACCACCTATTTGGAAATGGTTCGTGCAGCAATTACCGATGCTCTAAGGTGGCAATCACTGGAACTAAATGATCTTTTCTTCTTGCAGCCAATGGTTGTTGAAACTTCTACGCAAAGAACCGTAAGAGTGGTTTTGCTTCAGGGCGAAGCTGAAAGCATTAGTTTCCTAATTGAAAGT
>JAESTB010000002.1 GCA_016763815.1 Arenicella sp. | reverse complement strand
TGGTCGACCATCTGACGCCGCAAATGCTTACAGAGAAGCATTGGAGCAAGATTTTTCGATGACTGAAGCCCTTTCAAATCTTTTAGGTCTTAGTCAACATGTCGATATTTCAAATGAACTGGTTCAAGCTCAAGCTCTACTTAAGCAATCTGATTTACGCGCACAAGCGCTCATTGGTTATGGGCTTGGCAAAGCATACGAGCAAAAAAATAACTATACGGCGGCTTATGAAGCTTACCAATCAGCTAATCTTGCTCGCAGAGAAGCAACTGGCCGCTTCGACCGAGAAGCATTCGATGCTCGTATACAGAGTATGATTGACTTATTTTCGGCAACATTTTTTGATAAGCGACGGAGGTTTGGTGATCCAACACAACGACCTGTTTTTATCGTCGGCCTTCCTCGTTCCGGAACAACTCTGACCGAACAAATCATTAGCTCTCACCCAGATTGTTTTGGTGCTGGCGAACTTAATGTCTTAACTGATTTAGCCACTGGTTCTCCTGACCGACTTGGATCCAATGCACCAGCATGGCCAGACTGCGCCCCCCAACTTAGCCAACAACAACTCAAAGCATTAGGACAAGACTACATCAAACAATCTGGACTTCGCGTACCAGAAGAACCATTAAGAGTCGTCGACAAACAACCGCTCAATTTTTGGCACTTGGGATTGATTGCCATCGCGCTGCCAAACGCACGTATTATCCATTGCCAACGTGATATTAGAGACTGCGGCCTTTCAATCTTCTCTCATAACTTTAATACGCGACAGAATTGGTCAACCGACCTCGGCGATATTGCGCACTATTGGTGTGGTTACCGCCGCCTTATGCAACACTGGCAAGAGGTAACTGGCCTTCGTATGTTGGACCTATGCTATGAAGATACAGTGTCTAATCTGAAAACCAGTGCTGAAAATTTACTAAGCTTTTTGGAGTTACCCTGGGACAAGCGTGTTCTAAATTTTCATGAGAATGATCGCGCCGTGCAAACCCCAAGTCGTTGGCAGGTTCGACAACCTGTTTACAAAAGCTCGGTGGCACGATGGCAGCATTATGGCGATAAACTTGAACCTCTTATAAATGCGGCTAAGAACTTTGCATGAGTTCTAAAACTGAAAGCACGTTGATCAAGAGCTCGCGTTTAGCCGTTGCCGTTATTGGTGGATACCTTTTTACAAATGGATTTATTGGCGCATTTGGTGCTGGCTTACATTACTTCGGAATGATTAAAAGCGACGCAATGTTATTAGCACTAATTTCAGGTTTCCTAATTTATCTTGTGGTTATTATTTGGGTTATTTCGACTCGCTGTTTTATCTTTACTTCATGCCTCATTTTGGGTTCGTCTATTATCATGATTTATTCTGCTCAACAATTGGTTTAGTGTTATGGCAAGTCTTGTATCTAAAGAATTTCGCGAAGCGATGGGTTGGCTTCATACTTGGTTAGGAGTTGCGTTAGGCGCAATTTTGTTTGCCATATTCTGGACCGGGTCACTCACTGTTTTTGACAAAGAGATTGACCATTGGATGAAACCTGAGCTTCGTCTTGCTCAACAAGAAAACGTGTCGCTTGACCGAGTTGTGTTGCCCAAACTCGCCTCATTTGAACCCGCTCTAGGTTCAGATGTTTGGATCAGCCCTCCTCGTGATCGCATTCCAGCTATTCGGATGCTTTACCATGATAAAAATGATAATAAGCATGAAATAATGCTCGACCCTAAAACTGGGGAAAAACTCGATTTGACCGATAGCCATGCAGGAACGGATTTCTTTTTCCGCTTTCATTTTATGCTGCATATGCCTGGCTTATTTGGTTACCTTTTAGTTGGGATCGCTGCCTTAGGAATGATGGTGCTGGTCATTTCAGGGGTTTTTATTCATCGAAAATTTTTCCAAAACTTCTTTACCTTTCGGCCAAAAAAAAACCTGCTCCGTTCAACCTTAGACTTTCATAATCTAACCGCGATCATTGGCCTGCCATTCTATTTCTTGTTACCGCTCAGTGGCCTCTTTATTTTCGCGACTGTTTTTTTTCCTTGGCCTGTTGAGGTTAATTATGATGGCAACGTAAAAAGCTTCAAAGCTGATTTAGCCGGATACCAACAGTTTTCGGTTGAACCCTCGGGCCAAACCAACCTGTATATTAAGACACTGGATCAATTGATAATTGATGCTGAACAAATATGGAAAACTAAAGAAGGACAACATTCGAGTAAGGCTGACTGGGTTGGTATTTTAATTATGGCGATGAGAATTCGTATGTCATTGTTGAACGGTACTTCGCTAATAAAAATGTGGCGATTGGCCCTCATCAAGTCAGTTTTGATGCACAAACAGGTGAAAAAATTGGGCAGTTCTCCCCTCGTCCAATTCATGCAGCATTAAATTGGTTGGAAGGCCTTCATTGGATTCAATTTGATCACTGGCCACTGCGTTGGCTGTATTTTTTTGCTGGAATTAGTAGCTGTGCAATGATTGCTTCTGGTTTAGTGTTTTGGATCAAGACTAGAGTTAACCGCAATCAAACCGACCCGACTAGCGTACGTTTGGTGAGAGCAATCAGTGTTGCTTCAATCACTGGAATTATCATCGCGAGCACAGGTTTTTTAATTGCAAACAGGCTGATACCCAAAGCAATTGAACTTGATGGCATTCATCGCCATGATTTAGAAATCTGGGCATTTTTCTTAATCTGGTTACTGGCCTTAATTCACGCGGCATTGCGTGGTAAGTCAGCTTGGCACGAACAAAGCTTTACTATTTCGGTCTCGTCTATTACTGCGATTATACTAAATTTTTTAACCACGGAGAATTATATTCGGTCCGTTCTAATCATTGATTTAATGCTACTTTTAACAGCCATACTGAGTTTCAATGTTGCAGTTCGTCTGCGAAAAGCTGACAGTTTGATTAACAATATTGACAATAAGCGTACAAAAAAAATTGAACAAACCGCAAAATGTTAACAATGTCTCTTGTCTACCTCCTGCTCGCTATCGGGCTAACACTTGCAGGCTGTGTTTCGCTCGCGTTGAGCCAAAATAGAAACTGGCAGAACATTACTGAAACTAATCTTTCGTCTTCAACTCAGAGGCTTATCCGCACAACTGGCTGGGTATTACTCTGTATAGCATTTATGATTTGCTCTGCTCGTGATGGTGTTAGTTTCGCGATTATATTATGGTTATTGCTAATTGGTATCTCGAGTTTTATCGTTGCAATGATTCTAAGCTTTAAACCTAGTTTAATGAGTTTAGTAACTCGTACCTTTGTAAATACAAAATAGCCTGAATCTATATCTGATGGGTTAGGCTGACGATTGACCTCAAGTCATTTCTTACTCGAGTGCCAGATTTTTAGGATACCCAGAATCATATGTAAGGTATTTAACAATACTGAAAAGAGCATGTTTTTTTCTGCTTATGCTTCCGGCCTTAACCGGCTTGTCTGTCTCTGAGTCGTACTCGTCAACTTCTTCAATATGCTTTTCTATTCCATTTTGCTAGTTCTCAAAAAGGCCTCTCTCCTGACAAGCCCAATTCTATTCGCCTACTTACCCCACTTGATATAATAGACTTGAGCGGATTTTAGCTTTCTTACGAAAAGTTTACCCCGTGTATCAAGTAAAATATTTAACTTTGAATTGGGTCTTTTCCAAAGATAAATCATCAATCTAAGCTCGCTACAATTTAAGGAGTCAGAACAGGTTTATCACCGTAACTTCAATACTCAAAATAACGCAAATAAATTGTATTAGCTTCTCTAATCAAATGATCAAAACGTTTCATATCGCCGTCATATACAGCTAAGTTTCGGATATTCTGAATATCATTTCTGATAGAGTCTCGGCCTATGTAAACGCCCTTTTGAATATACTCGTGTTCGTGCTTTAAAACTTGGTCAATCGCAATAAGGCCAGCCAATTGAAACTCAGGCTCACTTGTACGTAGAGCATGAATAGCATCTGGGAGTATCTGATATGGCTGTTCACTTAGTTGCATTTTCGCCTTGAGCGCTGCGACGCGAACTGAAGAATCTGTTCCATTGTAGATAACCGAATCTAGTTGGTGCAAAATCTCTGGATCACCCAGCAAAGTTGAGCTCTGTTTCAAATAGCTTAATATACGGCCTTTAACATATGCGTTTTCCTCGCTCGAAAAAATACCCATAAGCGAATTCGCCACATCCGAATTTGAGATGTCATGGTCAGCGATTAAAGTCACGCCATCAGCGCGCACTCGCCACTTTTCGGAGCCAATAAAACTTGCACTAATTTCCACTTTTTGCTGATAAGGCAAATGTTTAAAAACATCGGATAAAAAGCGGCGTTTATCACCGTCAGCTGTTGTCAATGCCATATGAAGGTAGTGTTGACGTTTACTTTCGTCATCCTGTAAATAAACGGCAATCTCGTTAACATAGGCGTCTAATTTGTGAAAAGTCTCATCATCAAGTGCTAAGTCCCGATCGAGCATAGAAAGGGCCGCGTCACATCGCACTGAGCATTGTTCGGAGCCAGTATTATCTATGCCGCTTGCAACTTCCTCTACTTGATCTAATGAGCTTTTAGCTTGATCAAAACTATGTTTCATTGATGAATTACCATCACTTGGCGAGACTGTAGGTTGCTGATAAATTTCTCGCTTTTGAGAGTGACCAATAGGTTTATTGCCAGCATTTTTTAAATTAAACATCAGCCAGACCGCACAACATAATCCAAGAAGTCCTGCTAGGCTATAAAAAATATTTAGCTCGGTCTTATGGTTCTTTAACATAAATCACCTTCAATCAATTGAAAAAAGGAAAGGGCCTTTACAGACCCTTTCAATAGTTTTGTAAAAAACTTAGTGCTCTACATCTAATCGATAGAAGGTGACGATATCACCGTCACCATCGTTGCCGTCATCGCCCAGTGAATTTTGTGAATAGGCTCCAGCTTTAAAATACATCCAGTCATTACTGACGTCATAACCCGCATTTATTTGATCCAAATCGATTCTCACGCTGTTAATGATAGAACCGTTAGAATCGCCGCGGCGAATAGTGACAACGATATCTTCTCCGTCATTTTCAATTTCATACGAGAAGAGCTCGCCAAGAGCAATACCACTGCTGCCTGGATCTTGACTACAAGATGTATTATTACCAATCAATACGAAAGTAGTATCATCACCACCTCGTTGTTCCGATGCGGCATAAATACAACCACCTGCGGCACCTGCACGATGTTTGTAATTCAAACGTAGAGGCTCATCATCAGAGGCATGAATTTGTCCAATTACGGTACGCCCCCTCGAACTGTCACTACCCGATGTAGTCACTTTATTTACGCGCAGAGTTGCTGACATTTTACCGCCGCGAGCACCCCATGATTCACCGCTATTTCCAGCATGGCTATTAGGTTGATACTCTAACGCCCAATTGTTGCGGTAATCACCATTATCACCCGATGTGTCGATGCTCGTATTACTTCCACGCAACATTTCTCTCAACTCACTACGTGTTCTTGAGTTACAATTGCCACCTGTCGTGCCACCGCCAATTTCAGTCACAAAACGCATACCTCCATCAGTATGGGTGAAGAAATATTCCTCAGATCGACTTGGGAAATTATTGGCATAATCTTGCGGTTCCGTTGTTTGGGCATCGCAATCACTCGAACTACTTTCACCAGCCGGCGTGTCTAGCTTCCATTCTGATAGATCAAAGTTTTCCCACGGATCAGCATTTGGATCTAAGCCAAACTCACCTGGACCGCCGCCACCGTTGTCTCCACCCACTACTGTCAGTTTGAAGTGTTGATTTATGTTGCTATCTTGAGAACTCCAAAGATGGCAAGTTTGACGTCTTGCACCGCCGCCTTTGCAATCCAATGAGAAACTAACGCCTCTTTTCTTCAAACGGGTATATCCGTTTGTCATTGGTTTTTTTTCCCCATGTTGATTTATATTACCCGAATTACAGCCCCATAAATGCACAGCTTGACCTCGACTACCACCACCTTGACCGTCTAAACAGTGATTAGTACCCACCTTTTTAAATTGAGTAAATCCACCACTTATAGCAATTTCTTCCCATTGTTGGTTAACATTAGATGTATTGGTGTTCCATAAGTAAACTTGACGTCCATTTGCAGCACCACCCCCGCCATCAATTGAAAAGTTTACATTTCTTTTTTCCATAACAACCGTTGCTGACAGGGCTGTGCCTGATATGGCGCCTAGCAAGATACTTGCAGTGGCGACTTTAAAAATCATTTTCATGATTATATATCTCCTTTGTGGTGTATTTTTTTTGCGCTAACTCTTTCACATTAGCGCGATTGGTTATGCTGTTAGTGAATTTGTCCGCCGATAAAAGCATTAATTTACTCGTTCTTACAAAGATAGACGTTTGCTCCTAGCGGTAGGGTTTTGCGACGATTCCTAACTGTTTTTTGCGACCTTAATTAATCTATTAAAAATAGTTAAATATGGATACGCATGGATATTAAATATCAATCATTATATTTCGTCAAGCCAATTTGTAATATAAATATATATAAATTGGTAATACCAATTAATAGTAATTGTCCATTACTCAGATCATTTAGAGCATTAACGCTCTCTATTCTAGACATTTGACTTCTATCGAGGGGTAAAAATAGACAATCTTGACATCATCCTTCTTGCTACTTAGTTTAATTTGGTCAGACCAAATTTTTAACGTTTCTCTTCCTCAACAAGAAGCTGATTGGCAACAAAGTTAACGCCAACAGAAGTCGAGTTTTCATCGATCAGGTGTTAAATATCGAACATACGAGAGCCGTCAGCACAAAAAATTTATAAGCAGATAAAAGCACATGAGGTCACCAATTATCCAACTGGACTCAATGTGTAATAGTAGGGTCAAATATTGGATTTTGGCCTGCCCTTTCACGGCTTTTTGACATGACCATAGCCTTATTTTTCGAAAGGAGGCATTCAATGATTTGCCCTGTGAAATCACTGCAATGCTCTTTGACCGAAAAATATTGGAATATGACTACGGCACCAACCAGTTGATAAACTAGCAGCATAAGCAATTGCAGATCTCACCTGATTACGGTATGCATGGATGTCTTCATAGCTTGACCTCCTAAGCTAATCAACCAGAATTTGATAACTTAAAAAACAAATCAAAAACTTAGTGCTTTGCTTGTATGTCCATTTTTGACATTTCTCTTTGGGATCGAAATCGTGGTCATGCTAAACAGCTGATTCTACAAACGTTAGACAATTGAAATAACGAGACATCCATGCCCTCTTTTGAGTTCTTGTTTTTAATTCGCTTGCCGAGATATTCAGTTCTAATACCTCGCACCCCAAAATCGCTGAAGGTGAGGTATTCGCTCAGGCTATAAATGTAACATGTAAGCTATCCGACTTTAATTCGCCGGTTTAATCTTAGTGCATGAGCTCAGCTAACTAAGATTTAGTCATATTTCAGTTTTTTCGGTGCGGGTGATCACTTTCTTTTCTTAGCATACCTGTGCTTGAAAGTGTGCGCTCGGCGAGACCAGAAGCAGGTTAACCCCTCAGATTACCGCGCCTCTTCTTTCCTCACGGCCATTTAATCGCCCCTTAAGCAAACTGCCTCCTCTGCCAAAAATCACTCTCAGCAAAACGCGGCTCACTCAGGTATAACTCTTAATGGAATCGCAGATACTGGTTGAACTCAGAAAAAATGGAACTCTGCTGTTGTTGCAGTTTAGAGATCTGGAACTCAACCCGAGTAACGCGCAATTAGCGGCGTATTACCAATACGGCAGTGATTCCAGCACGGCCGTATAAACCCCAAGATAAATCAATGCACTACGTTGATTTTGAGAATGTCTCGTGTGTCGTAGTATTTCACCATCTCCACTGTAGCATGACCATGACCTGTCGCATTTTAGCATCACGTCATGGAACGTAGAGCACTTTGATGCTGCCAACAGTAATGGAAAACAAAAGAAGCCTGCGCTGAATTCAAACTACTATGGAATTCTCTTTATCTAGCATTACGGCAATTGGAGAATATTCATTTAATGCGATAGTTGGTAAATCATGATAGGACATCACAATAACCCTATCCCCAACTTCGGCGAGACGTGCGCAAGCTCCATTTAGGCAAATCCCCCTATCTCCAGACTCTCCTTCAATGACATAAGTTTCAAACCTAGCTCCGTTATTAATGTTGACAATTTGCACTTTCTCGTACGGGTATAAGTTTGCAGCCTCCATCAAGACAGGGTCAATGGTAATACTTCCTACATAATTTAGATTGCTATCTGTTACCGCTGCACGGTGGAGCTTTGACTTTAGAACAGTCACACGAGTTTCGAAGTCAATTTTGTTCATAGTTCCATCACTTGTTTTCATAGTTCCATCACTTGTTTTCATAGTCCCATCACCTGTTTTTATAATTATATAGCCTGGTTTTAGATTGATTTATTAGTTTTGTATTAGGCCTTCTAGAGAATGCATCCTTGATATATTTCTTTATTACCATATGTTGCCCTTCGGGCAAGATTATGAATATAGAGATCAAAAAACTACTTATAAACGCCTTAGAAGTCTATTTGTTTAAAGCCGTACAAACGTTCAGCGGTAATTCCTTCATCCTTACATCTAGTAATCAGTTTATCCGACTCAACGATTGGAATGCTTGAATCTGTGTAATCGATACTTGATATAAAATTAAGCCATGGCTCGGCCCCCATCGCATAGACATAGACCGATTTGGGGTTAAACACCTTAATAAGGTCGTAAGCTTTGCCATAGTTTGATCCATCAAGCCGCCTCGTGACATCAAACTTTCTCTCTAATGCTCTGTGATAAAGCGGCCCATACAACCAAGACATTGGTGCACCGTCGCACTCCATGCCGATAAAAACATGATCAATATCGCCAATGACCTTATGTATATTTTCGTATAGGTGAGGGTCTAAATTATTGGAGTCAGCCGCAAATAGAAAACGCTCGTCTTCTAAGGACACATGGTAGGCCAGCTTAGTTAGAACAGTTAAATCCCCGTGCTCGCCTAAGAAAGGGATACCTGTGATTGACCCACCTTCGATATCGACAGATTCCATCTCGCTTAGTTCAATCACATTTTCAAAGCCTAAGACTTTTAACATAAGTTTTAATGACGGGTCATGTAGCGCTCCGCCTGAACATCTCGGTACGACAATCGCACCGATACGATGCCGTATTTGTAGCAAGGTTTCAAGCATCACATGGTCTTGGTGATTGTGGGTTAAAACCACATAGTCGATTTTATCTGGCAGGTCTTTATAACTATACCTTGGGTCACCTTCGACTTGATCATAACTAATGATCGGATCGGTCATGATAGTGGTTTCTGCTGTCTCCAATAACACCGTCGCATGACCAAAATAGCGCACTCGAACCTTCGTATCACCCGCTACCGGCTCATGCATTA
>JAESTB010000227.1 GCA_016763815.1 Arenicella sp. | reverse complement strand
AGCCGTTAGGCTGAAACTTACCTTAGCTCGAAATATCATTATTCGGATAGCTTAAATACTGTTCACTACTCGACGGACACTGCGTTATGAAATACTCACGAAAACTGGACCACAGCGAGAATAAGCTGGTGAAACGGCTACAGCATAACGTCGGTCAAGCGATCGCTGACTTTAATATGATTGAGGCTGGCGATCGAGTGATGGTGTGTGTGTCCGGTGGTAAAGACAGCTACGCAATGCTCGATATTCTAATCGCGTTACGCAGCCGCGCACCAATCGATTTTGAGCTGGTGGCGGTTAACCTTGATCAAAAACAACCGGGTTTTCCGGTCGAGGTGTTGCCGAATTATCTGCGCGAATTAGGCGTAGATTATCGCGTCGTCGAAGAAGATACCTATAGTATTGTCACTGATAAAATCCCTGAGGGAAAAACAACGTGCTCGCTTTGTTCACGGTTACGCCGTGGTATTTTATACCGCACCGCTAATGAGCTGGGTGCGACGAAAATTGCCTTGGGGCATCATATGGACGATATGGTTGAAACCCTATTTTTGAACATGTTTTACGGTGCTAGATTAAAAAGTATGCCGCCTAAATTAGTCAGTGACGATAAGAAAAACATGGTTATTCGCCCCTTAGCGTATTGCCGAGAAAGCGATATTGAGCGGTTTGCCAGCATTCAAGGATATCCAATCATTCCCTGTAACCTTTGTGGCTCACAAGAAAACTTGCAGCGAAAGAAGATCAAACAGATGTTATTTGAGTGGGACCAGCAACAACCTGGTCGAGTGGTGAATGTGTTTAAGTCTATGTCTAGGCTTACTCCGTCACATTTGACTGATCGAGAGATGTTTAATTTTGTCGATTTGAAAACAGATCATGCTGATTCGTTAACCGAGTTCGATATTGCGTTTGACGAATCCCCGATGGAAATGTTGATTCAAAGGTCAAACATCAACTCGGGTCTAATTTCAGAGCTGGAATTAGACAAAAAATCTGAGCACTAGTGGACGAATCACTCAATCTATCAAGTTTTTCAACTCAACTGCATACCTTAAAGTTGGATGTACTTCAGGCCTCGGCGTTAGCGAGCAATGCCGCCCAGCCGGTCGAGCTAGATCAGAATAGAGTAGGCCGCTTGTCTAGAGTAGACGCGATGCAAGGCCAAGCGATGGCGCAGGCTAATGTCGAACGACAAAAGATTTTGTTGACCGAAATTGAGCGAGCCCTAGCTGAAATTGAATCAGGCGAATATGGGCGTTGTGTTGGCTGCGACGAATTTATTGCTATCGCTAGGGTAGAAGCCGACCCAGTTACGCAAAGGTGTATTGTTTGCGCAACCAAACTCGAACAGAGCTAAACTCGAGTTTGGCTGGTTTTAAGCTTGCTATAGGCCCAATAGCGTCGACAATTGACTCTCGGGGCTTAGTGCTATTTTCCCCATAGCTGCGCGACACGTCGGTCGCGGCCGCAACCTGTGCGGTAGACACGATAACGGATTGGGTTTTTCTTATAATAATCTTGGTGATAGTCCTCAGCATCGTAGAATGGTTTTGCCTGTGTGATCGCTGTTACGATATCGTCCTCAAAGGGTTTATTCTCATTTAGCGCTGCGAGCGACTTTCTACCACTAATTTTTCGCGATTGTTGGCATAGAAAATTGCCGATCGGTACGAGCTGCCTTTATCGCAGAATTGACCGTCCGGGTCTGTTGGGTCTATATGTCTCCAAAAGTATTCTACCAGCTCAGAATAACTTACTTTAGCGGGGTCGTATTCAACCTGCACTGCCTCATAATGCCCAGTTTCAGTGTACGACACGGTTTTGTAATCGGCGGTCTCAGCCGGACCTCCTGTATAGCCCGATTTAGCCCCTATCACGCCGTCAAGTTTTTCAAAATCAGATTCTATGCACCAAAAACATCCTCCAGCGAAGATCGCTGTTTTAGCGTTACTGACAGCCTCATTGTCGCTAGCTGTTTGCACGGCCTCTGGGTTTGATTGCGCATAGGTATACCCAAGGTAGGAAAGCGATAGCGCTGCGGCTATGGCCAAGATTGAAACACGTGTATTCATGTTTGACGTTCCATTAATTTAGAGTCAGCAAGTTACTGGGAATGGTTTAAATGTTATGCTTTATGATTGACATCATAGCCACTGTGAAAAAAGACCGTGTTAGTAGATAGATTATCACTTTCGCTCGACAAACAAACACAGCTAGGCCGCGACACCGCTTCAAGCTTGTACCATGATCATTACCTAAATGGCCGCCTACTAATGGCTCATAAATAGTCACGATGATCCGCCGCTGCAATAAATCCACATTGGTATTGGGTGTTACCGGGGTGCTAAACGTGAGCTTTGGAATACGGCTGGGGAATGCACAAAAGTGGCAAGTTATGGTGCGGATGTTACTTGTGCGATTTAACGCTGTTAGCGTGATAGTGCTTTGTCGATAATTACTCTTGAATACGCGAACGAAACTACTGAATGAATGACACCATCCTCAACAAGGTCGTTGATAATAGCAAGAATAGTTTAACCACTCGTTTTGTGGTTACTGGAATTATTATGATTATTATTATCGTCAGCAGCATGACGCTATGCGGCTATTATGTGTTACGTTCCTCGGGCGTAGAAACCGAAGGGCACCGTATTGGCGTCAAAGTGTCTGAAGTGGTCGGCATGGTTAGTGATAACGCCGATAAGATTGAAGATCATCATGTATTACGTATTGGCGAGTCTTTCAAACATTTGAATGGGATAGAGTCTGCAACGATTTTCACCCCTAATTTGGAACCATTTTGGCCCAAGGACTCGACCGCTTTTTTAAGTATCGCTGAAAAACGAGTGGCATTAGCGCTGCTAAGTGACCCCAACTTAGATGAACAGGTGGTCGATTTAAATTTTAACTCGTTGAGTACCTGGGTCGACAGGCCCTTAGGCCGGACTAAAGTACTGCCCGTGTTCATAAAACTTAAGGGCCCAGACAATAAGGTGTTCTCGATAGCTCGAATTGATTATAACTTTGAAGGCGCGCTCAACTATGCACGTTTCTTCGGCCTTCGAGTATTAGTTTTTACCTCACTTTGCTCGATAATTTTGTTTCTCGCCTTGTACTACACCTTTCGACGTGGCATTAAAACAATTGAGCAGCAGGAAAAGAAATTAAACCATCAGATCAGTCGGCTATCAAACTTACTTTCGATCAACAAATTAATGCAACAGAGCATGAAAACGGCCAGCGCCCGTGCGGTAGAGTTGAATGAACAGTTTTTACGCCGAGTCGGCGCAGATTTACACGACGGCCCTGCACAGATGATAGGCTTCGCCGTAATGCGGCTTCATCAGGTCTCAAAGCAAGAAGCGGCCAAAATGTTCGGTCAAGAGTTTCATGCTGTTAAAGAGGCTCTCGATAGCTCTTTAGAAGAGATTCGAGGTATATCATCTGGTTTAGTGCTGCCTGAACTGGAAAAGCTGAGTATAGAGGAGTGTCTTCGTAAAGTAGTTACATTGAATGGAGCGAAATCTAATGCAGAGGTCGCTCAGTATTACCAAGAATTGCCCAGAGATATCCCATTACCAGTGAAGATTTGCGCTTATCGCTTTATTCAAGAAGGTTTGAACAATGCTCACCGGCATGGTGGTGCTAAGAAATGTCGGCTTTCAGCGTATGTCAAAAACCAAGAATTGATAATCTCTTTAAAAGATAATGGGATCGGGTTTAGAAAATCTAAACTTAAAGAAGGCGGCGCTCATTTAGGGCTTGTCGGATTGAAGGACAGAATCGAGAGTATCGGTGGCAGCTTTAGCATCAATAGCGAACTTGGAGTTGGCACCGCGCTGAAGTTAGCTATTAGTTTGGCTGATGACGCATAAGGCTAATAATACAAAGCCATTACTGCCAATAATACAAAGCCATTAGCGCTAATGCTAATTACTTGAAATTTGACTATCATTGCAGATAGTAGTTTTTTTAAATCCTAGATGAGTCTTCCAATAGAAGCACTTATCTAAACTAATGACCTTCTTTGGTCCACGCGTTGCTGATAAAAAATGTCTGAATTAATTTCTATAATCGTTGTCGATGATCACCCTTTATTCCGCGAAGGTGTGGTTACCACTTTAATGGAAAGCGGCAAGTTTGATGTCGTCGCCCAAGCCGGCAACAAAGACGACGCTATCATTCAGGCTGAAAAACATTTACCCGATTTGATGTTGCTAGACGTCTCAATGCCAGGCGGCGGCATAGAGACAGCCCATGAAATAGCAGACCGAGTGCCAATCATTAAAGTCATTATGTTGACGGTTTCTGAGCAAGAGCATGATGTTCAAGCTGCACTCAAGGCCCAAGCGCGAGGTTACGTCTTAAAAGGCGTCGCATCGGACGATTTAGTCAATATTCTGCAGGACATCAGTCGCGGTGACTCGTATATCTCTCCAAATTTAGCGGTAAACCTGCTGATGAGAAGTACTGAGGATGCGCATAAAGATACTCCTGATGATTTCGATTTAAACGAGCGTGAGCGACAAATTCTTGAAAAACTCTCGATTGGGATGAGTAACAGAGAAATTGCTGACGACATACATTTAAGCGAAAAGACGGTCAAACATTACATGACTAATATTATGCACAAGTTGCACGTGAGCAACCGTGTGCAAGCGGCAATCAAAGCTTACGAAATGGGTAGGCAGTCTAGAAAGTAGCGGGTAAGACGCTTACTTGAC
Organism: Arenicella sp.; assembly: GCA_016763815.1. Lineage (GTDB taxonomy): Bacteria > Pseudomonadota > Gammaproteobacteria > Arenicellales > Arenicellaceae > Arenicella. The sequence continues at coordinate 2,144 of JAESTB010000227.1, read as the reverse complement.
ATAGTTAAGCTAAATTTGCAGACCTTAGTCTGATCGATTGGCTACCTTTGTCTATAGTTTTATCTGTTTGATAACAGTAGAGTTAACGGGTGGTTAGGTAGGGCATATAGATCAGCTTCAGCCGCTTTAAGTTTTGGGTAGGGTTGGGTAAATCCTTTTTAGCTGGAGTCTGATTTGTATTTTTGATAAGAGGTTTTGTAGGGAAACTGATGACGATCAAATGGTTGCTAAACCATTAAGCTCCCCTTTTTGGGGAGCTTTTTTTTAGCCAAATTTTAGCTTCAATCATTTGGCTTCTGATATTCGATTGCTCGACAAAACCTTAGTCCAGCCAAATACAAGCGATGCACTCCAACGGTCTGATTAACGATACTTCCTTCGCTGATAATAGTCGCCCAACAGCATTTCAAACTGCAGACCGAACTGTACGGCGCTTTTGTATGATTGACCGGGCTGGTCCTTTTCCCACCTCAAATCAAGGCCTGTCTCCATAAATAGCCAGTCTCTCAGTATTGGGCAAATATAGGTAAGTGTTATGCCGTATTCAGGTACCGATACTGGATTTTCTTCTTCTCCCCGTACATATATGCTTGACGAAATTCCACGCTTGTCGCTTAGAGAGTGGTGCCATGCAGTATCGGCGAACCACTCAATTTGTTCGGCTTCTTCAGTATATTTTGCGCTGCCGTGCGTTACCCAAATATCATTATCGCCAATTAATTTGGTGAACTCAGTGCTACTGCTTATTCCAAAGCCGTCTTGTTTTCGCCAAAATGCGGTTTGAGTGGTACGCAAGAACTTATCGTCGGCTACTCGAAACATGTATCTGTAAGCCAGCTTGGCATAAGGGCTAACACCACTGCTAAGTTTTGCGCCGACCGAAACATCAAAACCATTGCTGTCTTCATTTGGTGCACGGTAGCCGAGGCCAACCAACCATTCGCTATCTTCATCATTAGTAGACCTTAGGCCTACATTGTTTAGACGGTCTTCGTTTACTTCTGTGTTGGCAATATAGCTGTCTTCTTCTACTCGGCCGACGAAAGCCTTTAGACGTTTGCTGACATTCGGCAATTCGGCATTTATTCTTACTCGGATGCGGGGGTCCAAGCCATCGATTTCATCTTGCTTGAAGCCGATTGAAAGTTTTCCGGTAAACTTCTCACCGTCAAATTCTTCGTCGTCGCCAAATAAGCCATCTAACCAGCCGGCGGTATTGCATAACCTCGAATGAGTCTCAGCGCGTAAACCGTCTACCCATTCTTCACTGGCTCGTTCTGCTATGCAGCCATTGTCATCTTGGGCTTGCTTTTGCTTGGAATCAGAACTGAGTTCAAGCTCGCTTACGATCGGCTTAAGCTGCTCACCTTGGCCTGCCACAGCGGCTCCAGAAACTAAAATCACGGGCGACACGAGAGCGATAAAGGATAAATTTAGCCAATATATGTTCATATTGTTTTTATTGTTTTTAATTTTCGATATGAAACTAAAAGTTATCATAGTCCTCCGATGGATAATATCGTTCATAGTCTATTTTTTTAGGTTCTAAGCTGCCGTCAATCAAGGCTTTTACATCATATTCCACCTTAGTAATATACTCGCTCTGGTCAGCTCGCTCAGCCGATGTTCGTAAGGCGCTGCCCCATGTGGCCACATGAGTACTGTTTATACGTCGGATGCCATTGTCTTGCGACCATTCATTAGCGATCAAAATGCCGAGTGCTTGGACCCTTTTTGCCATCCTTTTTTTAACTTTCTGCTTATCTATGGAGGCTATAAATCGTTCTGAAACTCGGTTCCATCCGTTTGGGTACAGAATAGTTCCTTGATAGAAACGTACAATCCAAATTAGGTGGGCTTCTATTACCTCTGGTTCGGCAAAGTTTATCTGTCGATTATCGAGAAACGCATCAACGAAAATATTTCGCTCGGGAAGGTTTGTTGGCCAAATTTTCTTGGCGGCTAAGGTGTTGCAGCCAACAAGCAACAGCAGAGTAAGAACGATGGAGAGATTTGAAAAAGGTTTATACATTATTTTGCGAGCTTCGAGACGATGGTTTTTAATGAAATTGTCAGTAAATGGGATGATATGTCAATTTGAATGCAAATATGGTCATTTAGGCGACATTGTTTAGTGCCATCTT
>JAESTB010000226.1 GCA_016763815.1 Arenicella sp. | reverse complement strand
TTTAGCTCGCCTGAGCTAGTTGATTCAATCAAGGTGATCTCAGACAACCAAGAACACAGTGTCGAGAGTTTAAATGCGGCAAAGATTACCCAATTGATGCAGACTCATGTGTCTATGGTTAATCGTTTTACAGACAGCCTGCAGGCGCTTGCTGAGCCCTCTGAGATTGCCGTGATAGAGCTTAACCTCGAGGGCGTTCGGCGAACCCATAGCCAGCAGCTGCAGCTTAATCGTTTGCTCGAGAAGGCGGCGGCGCTGCAGTTGAACCAAGCTGTCTTGGATCTCGCATTGCACCAGGCGTTAGAGTTTGCTGATGTGTTGAGCAAATTAACCAAGCTGATCGAAGGCAGCGCGCCGCCACTTAACCGCAGCCAGGTCAACAAAGCAGAATCTTCCCAGTTGGCAACCGAGGTGCAACATGGTTGATGTGATCTATATCGAGACCGAGGTGATTGATCACCCTCGAACGGCGGTGATAGCCGACCGTTACCCTAAAGCCAAACGGATTGAAATTGAACGTTACGGTGAGATATTTAACTCGCACGCACAAAATTTTAGAATTCAAAAGAATAACCCGTCACTGATTCTGGCGGCCAAGCAGAATAAGAAGGTGATGCCCACGCCAGCGCAGTATGAAACAGGCGGTGGGGCACATTATTATTTTTCACACATGCTGAATTGTGTTTATGACTGTCGGTATTGCTTCTTACAGGGAATGTTACGCTCGGCAAATTACTTGGTGTTTGTTAATTACGAAGACTTTGTTGACGAGATTCGTGACATCGCAAATGCGCATGCAAACGACGATAAACCGGTTTGGTTTTTTAGTGGTTATGATTGTGATAGCTTGGCTTACGAGCCAGTGACTAATTTCGCTGATTTCTTTGTGCCGGAGTTCTCGAGCATACCGAATGCGGTGCTTGAACTGAGAACTAAGAGTACGCAAATTCGTTCTCTTTTGAAGCGCCCAGCGCAAGAAAACGTTGTCATCGCCTATAGCCTAAGCCCGGATAGGGTCGCTCAAGAAGTCGAAATAGGCGCACCGAGCATGGCTAAGCGAATAGACGCTTTGGCTAAGTTACAAGATAAGGGCTGGCGTATCGGCTTGCGTTTTGACCCGGTTATATGGCATCAAGATTACCTTAGTGATTATCAACAAATGATAGATCATGTTTTCAACATGCTTGACGCCGATCGAATCGATAGCGTTACACTGGGTGGTTTTAGATTGCCCAAAGGTTTTTATAAAACCATGCGTAAACTACACCCCGAACACTGGTTGTTTAGCGCTGGTCTTGACGATAAAAGTGGCATGGTTACCTACACACAGACAATTGAAACTGACGTGTTACAGAATGTTGGCCGTATGTGCGAAGCGCACGTCAGCGAGAACAAACTTTTCGCCTACTCATCGTTTGACGATGACGCCTTAATAAGTAATCAAAGTGGGAAAAGTCAGCAAAGCGTAATAAAAAGTGATCAGCAAGGTGTTCAAGCATGAGTAAGCCTACGGCATTGGTGACCGGCGCTAGTTCGGGTATCGGTTTGGCGACGGCGCGGTCTTTATTTTCTTCTGGTTATTCAGTTCACGGCATCGCACGGGATTTTTCAAATACCGATTTTGATCCGCTGATAAAAACAGAGCTTGATCTATCGCAAATAGACGTCTTAGCAAACTCATTAAAACAATTTAAGTCGGCACCCGATGTATTGGTGCTTAATGCCGGTTATGGACAGTTTGGTGGCATTGAGCAATTTTCGCATGATCAAATAAGACGTTTGGTTGACACTAACCTAGTTAGCAATCTTTTCTTAATTAAGCATTTCTTGCCTGCTATGAAGCAACAGGGCGGTGGCGATATCGTGTTGATTGGCAGTGAGTCGGCGGTGCAAGGCGCCAAGGCTGGAGCGGTTTATTGCGCTACTAAATTTGCTATTAGAGGCTTGGCGCAGAGTTTACGCGCCGACGGCTCAACAGCGGGTATTCGAGTGATACTGGTAAACCCTGGGCCGGTGAACACTGACTTCTTTGACCAGCTAAACTTTGAGCCACAGCCGGGTGATGAGTTTGAAATTCCGGCGCAGTCTGTCGCCGACGTAATTATGTCGGCCTTGGAACAACCTCGATCAGTGGTAGTAGACGAGATTAATATGCAGCCAATTAAACGGTCGTTTCGAAAGAAGTAGCATTTTTGTTCGGCTTGTTCTTGCCATTAATGCGGCTATCTAGCTTTCACCACTGCCTAGTCTTGTCCAGCATAGCGTAAGCCAATCTGCCGTCGGGCCTCGTCCATGATCTCCATTACCGTTAAACTATCAGACCACGGGAAGACATCACTCTCAATTTTTCCGGCTCTTAAGCAGCGATTAACTTCCTCAATTTCGCCTTCATAGCCATTTATTCTGTGCGGTATTTTTATGGTTTCGTGCTCGCCATCGAGTTGTAGGGCGATCTCTTGGCACTGCCAAAATGCCGACATTTTGATGCGGCCCTTACTGCCAAAAATCCACGCTTCATGGTTGCTCTTAGAATTGATTGATGAGTTGAGAGTAAGCAACTGGCCTTCAGGGTAACGAAGTATTACGGCTGTACGCTCATCAACCCCCGTAGTGCCAAGTTGCGCGGCGGCTGTGATCTGCTGCGGTGGTGTTTGCATTAGCCACTGCGCGAAAGTGATGGTGTAGATGCCTACGTCTAGCAGTGCTCCGCCAGCGAGTTTTGGGTCGTAAAGCCGGTGCTGAAGTGAGAATGGTACATCGATGCCGAAACTGGCTTGTGCTGTTTGAATGTCGCCTATACGACCGCTGTCGATTATCTCTCGGACTTTAGCCAGCATTGGCATGAAGCGAGTCCAGACCGCTTCCATGTAGAAGGTGTTGTTTGTTTTTGCCGCAGCGAACACGCTCTTGGCTTGCTTAGCGTTAATCGACATAGGTTTTTCACACAACACAGGCTTAGCCGCAGTTAAGCATGCAATAGATTGCTGAGTATGAAACGTATGCGGCGACGCGATGTATATCACGTCAACTTTTGGCTCGGCGATTAAGGCATCGTAGTCGGTGGCTACGGTTTCAAAACCGTATTGATTGGCAAAGGCCTGCGCTCGATTAACGTCTCGACTGGCGACGCTATAGAGAGTCGCGCCGTTGACGCCTTGCAGTGCGGTAGCAAACTTCTTGGCGATATTGCCAGGAGCGATTATGGCCCAATTAATATTAGTTTCCGATTTTGCATTATTCACTGATTGAGTCTCAATCATGGCTAGGCAGATTTGAGAGATGGTTTTTTGCTGAGATAGAACGTAATGTCGGCGGTAAACACGGTGTTCCCTTCGGCATTTGATACAATAATTGGGATAATTACATCG
>JAESTB010000225.1 GCA_016763815.1 Arenicella sp. | reverse complement strand
TTACTCAAAGACTCCAACTTGTTTGACAAGTTTTGCAAACGTGAAGGAATGTTTACTGATGAAGTCAAACCCTTCAAGCGGCTTTTGGCGACTTCGATTTGCTCTTCTACAGTTGCGCGGCCTTCACTCAAACGAACTTGAGCGTCGTCTTGAACCTTCTCACCACGAGTGACTAAATCAGTTACTAGCTCTTGGCTTTCTTTGTTCAATTTAGTGTAACGAGTTTGGATTTGGTTGTTCGCTTTGTCTACCAAAGAAACAGCTTCTTCATAAGTTCGGCCAGCAACACCAAGGTTGGCGAACCATACTTGCTTAGCGACGTTTTGAGCCGCAGAGATGTTTTTGCCTACTTTAGCAACGATTGAGTTTGACGTTGCTTCTACCGCATCTTCAACCGCGTCTACTGCTTCAATTACTTCTTTCTTAGCTTTCGCTACCGCTTTTGCAGAGGTTTTTTTAGCTGGTGCTTTCTTGCTTACTGGTTTAGTCGCCATGATAGGCCTCCAAAAATTGTGTTTGTTAATTGTTTAACTAATATCGATGGAGTTGATCATACGGTTCACTTTTAGAATGCGCGCCCTAATTAGAATTCCCTTTCTAACTCCGCGTACTTACTGTTTTCTAGGCCAAAGATTTTAGCCTAGGCCTGTTCACTATCAAGCGATAAGCTCATGGTCACCTCTACTAATTAAGAGGCAACCTGCCCTCTAATTACTTTGGGCACATTAGTTTAGCCCGCGTGCTTTAATATCGCGTGCTCCCAAGACAAAATGTAAGGCCGACCATATGCCGGCAATTGAAACAACGAATAGTATTGAGTAGCGCAACGACTCTACGCCATATTGAGGGGTTAGGGCATCGCTGACAAAGCCAATGATAAACGTGCCAAAGCCAAGACCTACGATATTTAAAATCAGAAAGAATAATGCTGAGGCAGTCGCTCTCATTCGAGGCTCAACCGAGCCATGAAAAACGGACAGCGCGGCACCTAAATAGCCAGTAGCAAATATTGACGGAAGCAACTGCATCATCAAAGCGGCGGACCTATCTTCAAGCATCAAGGTAATCGCCGTCAACGGCAAACAAATTAAGATTGCTATGGCCGGCATCCACAGGTACCAACGCTTGTCTTTCTTGCCGAACTTATCACTTAAAAAGCCAAAGCCAAATGTGCCGATGCCGCCAAACACCCCGGCGCCAATCGATAACCAGAGACCTAGCAACGCTGTTTCATCGCCCATGCCGTGACTTCGGATAAAGAATGAGGCTACCCAACTGGTTAAACCATAGCCAACAAGGGCACTCAAGCCAGATGCAAAGCTCAGGTGCACCAAATACTTTCTCTGAGCAATAAACTTTAAAACTCTCAAAAATGGAACCGCCTCGGATTCAACACGTTTCTTTTCGGAGAAGCCTCGTGGCGGCTCGTCGACCGTGAAGCGAAAGAACAATGAGATTAATAGGCCTGGCGCACCTACCACTAAGAATGCCCAACGCCAGCCAAAATACTGATTAATCACCCCACCAAGCAATATGCCAAACATAATACCGATGTTAATACCGACTGAGTAAGTTGACATCGCCGTCGCACGTCGCTCTGGTGGGTACATATCGGTGATTATCGAGTGTGCTGGCGGGCTGCAACCGGCCTCACCTACACCAACACCGATACGGACAGCGAGAAGTTGTGCAAAGTTCTGCACTGCGCCGGTAAGCACCGTCATCACACTCCATCCGGCGATCGACAAAGAGATAATATTGCGTCGATTCGACTTATCAGCCAAGCGCGCTATTGGAATACCAGCAAAGACATAAAAGATAGCAAAAGCAATGCCCAGATAGCCCAGCTGGGTGTCAGACAGCCCCAAATCTATTTTAATCGATTCTTGTAATATCGATAAAAGTTGACGATCGATAAAATTAACCGCGTAAACCAGCGTCAAAACGCCAAGTACATAATTGCGATACCGCTTACTTTCGTACCTTGAAGTCAAAAATTCAGCCTCCTATTTTTATCTCAGCATTGGCTAGCCACACACACACTGAATATTTATTATTCTTAGTTTGCTCTTTACTATTGCTACTTGGATACTAACCAAACAGAGGTGTAAGCTAAGCAAAGATGAACGTTACCTGACATCAACGCCGATTAACTATTATTCTTGCCGCCATCTAGCATTATGCAAATACCCTCTTTAGTTATGCTATGCCATAAATAGCGTGACAGCCAATCAGTATCACCCTAAACATCGATCATTTTTATTCAACCTTGATTTTCAACTGCTAGACTGCAACACTAGTTTTCATGGTTACTAATTATGCTTGGCTAGATACTCAAAAGACGCAAACATGAATCCAAAACCGAACTAAGCCCATCAACAAAATAGGACACATTATGAAAAACCTGAACAGCCTTAAGGGCGCGCTGGCGATCGCTTTGTTAGTGCTTGGTAGCGCGTGTACAAGCACTAATATTCAACCAGCTGCGCCGGTTGTTGAAGAGAATTTAGCCTTGAAAGCCGCTTTATCACAACAGGCTGACGACAACCAAGCTCGCTACCTATCACGCAATCCAGAAGCAACACTCAATTTCTTTGGCATTCAACCTGGCATGACCGTTGTTGAAGCACTGCCGGGCGGCGGATGGTACTCGAAAATCTTGATTCCGTACTTAGGCGAAAATGGCGAACTGGTTGGCGTAGACTATTCGCAGAAACTTTGGCCAAATTTCAGCTTTATGACTCCAGAGCGTATTGAAGCCAAAAAGACCTGGGTAAGCACTTGGACTGCGCAAGCAAAGCAATGGCGTGATGACAATGGCGCTTCAATTACCGCGTTTCAATTTGATGAAATGCCATCAAGCATGGCCGGATCAGCCGATGCTATGTTGTTCATTCGCGCATTGCACAACCTTGCTCGCTTTGAAGACAACGGTAACTTTTTAAGCAACTCACTAAAAGAAACTTACACCATCCTAAAGCCGGGTGGCATTGTCGGCGTTGTCCAGCATCAAGCTCGTGAAGACCGTCCGGACGATTGGTCTAATGGCGATAATGGTTATTTAAAGAAGAGTTTTATCGTAGCCAAGATGCAAGCCGCGGGTTTTGAATTTGTTGGCCAAAGCGATATCAATGAAAATGCGAAAGACCAAGCAAACGTAGGCGATATTGTATGGCGCTTACCTCCGAGTTTGAGCGGCTCTAAGGATGATGATGAAAAGCGCGCTGCTATGCTCGCTGTCGGCGAATCGAATCGAATGACACTTAAGTTTCGCAAACCTCTTTAGGTTTGGGCGACTCAAACGGCCCGACTTAATCGAACTCAGTTACTTTAAATCTTAAGGTTCAAACATATTATGCCGAACTTCCTGCGACACATTGTTGGCTTAGTCACGGCGACACTAACGACCTCGGTTGTCGGATCAGTGTTTTCAACCCAGTCGGTGATTTCAAGTTTGCAGTCACTTGATGTCGATGTGCCGCTAGCAACTCGGCTTTCGATGACGGTAGGCGACTTAGCCATATTGCCATCGCTGCTGCCAATTGTCGCAATGTGCTTTATCGTCGGCTTCATCGTTACGGCTTTTTGTGTTCGCTACATTGGTGGAAACCGCACGGCATGGCATATTGTTGCAGGTGCGGTGGCGCTGATCACCACGCTCCTTATTGTTAAGGCGGTTTTGTTAATCACGGCCATCGCCGGCACTCGGTCTCTATTGGGGCTGTTAAGCTTTGGCTTCGCCGGCGCCATCGGTGGTTGGGTGTACGCAAAGATCACTACCCAGACAAGTGCAGGCATATGAAAAAACTAAGTGTGACATTGTTACTTTTAACCGGCCTCGCAAGTGCGGCAATCAATGCACAACACTCTGCTACTGAAACTGACGACTACTATACATCGGTGGTCGCTAGCGGTTTCGACCAGGCTTGGGCTCACGAATTCTTACCCAATGGCGATATTCTGGTTACCGAACGAGTTGGCAATATAAAAGTTGTTCGCGACGGAAAAATACTCAGCCAAGCGGTCAGCAACGTACCTGAATCCTATTATGCGGGTCAAGGTGGTTTGCTCGACATTATGCTCGACTCCGACTTCAGTAATAATCGTACCGTATATTTAAGTTATGCGTTCGGCTCGCCAGATGGCAACGCGACACGCCTAATTTCGGCGACCTTAGATGCCAGCGGCGACAGTTACTCTCTCGACAACATCAACACCCTATTTACCGCATCGCCATTAATACAGACGCCCCAACATTACTCTGGGCGAATCGCTCAAATGGATGACGGTAGTTTATTGCTAACAATCGGTGATGGTTTTGATTATCGCGAACAAGCTCAGCGCTTGGATAGCCATTTAGGCAAAATCATTCGAATCAATCGTGACGGCAGCGTGCCGGCCGATAACCCGTTTGTAGCGCAGCAAGGTGCTAAGCCTGAAATATGGTCCTACGGCCATCGCAACCACCAGAGTTTAGTAATTGCCGATGGTGTTGTGTACCAAAACGAACATGGACCTAAAGGTGGTGACGAAGTAAATATTATTGAAGCGGGCCTTAATTATGGTTGGCCGGTTATTACTCAAGGCCGGGACTACAATGGCGCCAGTGTTACGCCTTATACCGAGTATCCCGACATGCAACAGCCACTAGTCGACTGGACACCGTCAATAGCGCCATCGTCTATGACCTTTCATCTGAACAAGCTGTACGTAACATCTCTGGCGGAAGAGTCGATTCACATGTTGACGACCGATGGTGAAACTATAAACGATCAGGGCATTGTCTTTGAGGCTATTGAAGGGCGTATCCGCGATATCTCGGTAGGGCTGGATAACCACCTCTACGTTCTCACCGATGGCGATCAGGCCGAGCTGATTAAGATAACTCAAACACGATTAAAGTAGATGCAAAAAAAAATTAAAGCACCACTAACTGGGGTGGTGATCGAAGTCGCGGTTAGTGTTGATCAGGCGGTTACTAAGGGCGAGCTGCTAGTCTTACTCGAATCGATGAAGGTTCAGCTCAGAGTTGAAGCCGACTCAGATGGCCTTGTTCGAGGTGTGTTTGCGGCCGTCGGCGATACCATTCAACGCGATGCCACACTTGTTAGCTTAGAGGCTAACAGCATCACTAATGCCGACGATGTAAACGTTGATTCAAGCATTGGCGCCAGTCCCCATTCACTGATTCAGGAATTCTATGACCGTCAGGCCTTAAGCCTAGATCAACACCGTAGCGACGCAGCCCTAAAGCGCCATAGCAAGGGATATCAAACGGCCAGAGAAAACTTAGCTAGACTTTGCGACCCAACGAGCTTTCAAGAATACGGCCAATTTGCGGTCGCAGCTCAACGCCAGCGCCACGATTACCAAACCTTGAAAACAAGCAGCGCGGCCGATGGTATTATTACCGGCATTGGCCAAGTAAACGGTCAATCTGTTGCCTTAGTCGTCAACGACTACTCGGTAATGGCCGGCACACAAGGCTATTTTCACCATCAAAAATTGGATCGTATTTTGGCGGTTGCACGAGATAAAAAACTGCCGGTGATTATGTTTACCGAGGGCGGTGGTGGCCGACCGGGTGTCACCGACGTGAAGCACTCGTTCGCGAGGCTGATCCGAAGCGCACAGGGGAGCGGAACCTCGATGTCGTGATCCGGCTGGGCGAGATCGATCGGTACGCGGTGCCAGTCCGTGTACTCGGGCAGGCTCACCGTGGCCGACCAGAGGCCGAACGACGGCATGTCGCTGAACACAGCC
>JAESTB010000224.1 GCA_016763815.1 Arenicella sp. | reverse complement strand
GGTAAGGCTGACATCATGAATCATATCTCACCTGATGGGCCAGTTTACCAAGCCGGTACACTCTCAGGTAATCCGGTAGCGATGGCCGCCGGTATAAAAACGCTAGAGTTGATCTCGGCGCCCAATTTTTTTGAGAATCTAACGATTAAAGCCAAAAGCTTAATGCTCGGGCTGAAAAATGCCGCTCTAAGTAATGATATACCGTTGGCGACAAATGGCGTAGGCGGCATGTTTGGTTTCTTTTTTACCGATGCCGAGCGAGTCAATACCTTTGAAGATTCGGTGGCATGCGATGGCCAACGGTTTAATACCTTCTTTCATGGTATGTTGGAGCGAGGTGTGTATCTGGCTCCATCACCTTTTGAAGCTGGCTTTATTTCGATTGCTCATAGTGAAAACGATATCGCTGACACCATAGATCATGCGAGTGAGGTAATGAAAGCCTTAAAATAAGGCTGTTATTACCTATAGTTCGCTGATAATTCACTCATAGCTTGTCAGTCTTAAGCTCAAAGCGGTTATTTATCGAGGTGTTCGTTTTATAATCTCGATATTTGCCGGATAGCGAAATAGTTTGCCGTTAAGAGTTGAGAAAATGGCGCTTAGCGTCGCCAGCAGATGGAATAATAATATAAGGGGCACTACGAAGGCACCGATAATGATATAGGCCATGAATAGGCACATTAATAGGTAAAGATAGATGCTGATTTGAAAGCAAATCGCTTCACGGCCTTGATAGTCTAAATACTCAGATTGGCCTCTAGTTCTTAGCCACAAAAAATAACACACTAAAAAATTCATCAATGGAACGCCAGTGAAGATTAATAAGCCGGTAGCGTGTAATTTAGCCGCCGTTTGCGTATCGTTGGCTTGCGATGAATCGCCAAGGTAGGTTTTAATTAGAGGCTGTTTGCGAACCATCATTAGCATTGCCGTTAGCCCACACATTAACCCGCCAATGATAAAGCTTACTGACCATATGTAGGAGCCGGTTAGCTGCTTATCTAACCCAAAGGCAAATCGCACAATGGGTACCATGCCCCAGCCCATCGTGATTAGCGCTATTAAAATAAATACCCAGCTTTGTAAGCGATTAACCATAGTATAAAGTCGTAGTAATAACAGAGATTGTGATACTTGTGTGGTGTATTAAACCATAGAAGCTGTGTTAATATCGCCGATTAAATTTGGGGTTGTATGGCTGTCGGTTGAGAGTTTTGGGTTTAATCCTTTTTACTTTCACTGGCGCATTTTGTTAGCGCATTTTGCTCTAGTCATATGGCCAATATTGTAGTCAGTTATGCGGTTAACAAAAGGTAGCTAAAATGCGCGATTATTTATTCACTTCGGAATCCGTTTCCGAAGGTCATCCTGACAAAGTTGCAGATCAAATCTCGGATACTGTTTTAGATTATTTGTTAGAAGAAGACAGCGCGTCACGCGTTGCTTGCGAAACATTAGTTAATACGGGCTTAGTCGTATTATCAGGCGAAATTACCAGTAACCGTAGTCTCGACGGGGTTACTGAGCGCGTTCGTCAAACCATAAAAGAAATTGGTTATGATAATTCAGAAATGGGCTTCGACTATCGCAGCTGTGCGGTAATGATGAGCTTAGACCAACAGTCGCAAGACATTGCCCAAGGTGTTAATGAAGGCGAAGGTCTCGATCTTGACCAAGGTGCCGGTGATCAGGGTTTAATGTTTGGTTATGCTTGTACTGAAACCGACGTTTTGATGCCAATGCCAATTGAGTACGCTCACCGCTTGGTTAAAAAGCAATCTGAGATGCGTAAGAGTGGTCAACTTGCATGGTTGCGCCCCGATGCTAAGTCACAAGTCACGGTTCGTTATGAAAACGGTAAGCCATCATTCATTGATACGGTAGTACTGTCGACTCAACATGACGAAACGGTATCGCATGCTGACCTGGTCGAAGCGGTTATTGAAGAAATAATCAAACCTGTTTTGCCCGCTGAGATGGTCACTGGCGCAACTAAATTTCTAGTTAACCCAACCGGCCGTTTCGTTATCGGTGGCCCAGTAGGCGATTGCGGTATTACAGGTCGTAAAATCATTGTTGATACTTATGGCGGTGCAGCACATCACGGTGGTGGCGCGTTCTCGGGCAAAGACCCATCTAAAGTAGATCGCTCAGCGGCTTACGCGGGCCGTTATGTGGCTAAGAATTTGGTCGCTGCAGGCTTGGCTGATAAATGTGAAGTTCAAGTAGCGTATGCAATTGGTGTCGCTAAACCAGTCAGCTTAATGGTTAATACCTTCGGCACGGCAAAAATCGACGAAGCCAAGATCGAAGCATTGGTTGCCGAGCACTTTGACTTACGCCCTAAAGCGATTATTCAAGCGCTTGATTTACTACGCCCTATTTATCGAAATTCTGCTGCTTACGGTCACTTCGGTCGTACTGAGCCTGAATTTACATGGGAATCTACTGATAAAGCTGAGATTCTAAGGGCCGCTGCTGGCATTTAAGACGGTTGATGATTTAAAGTGGAATTAGAAAAGCCGCTAGTTAGCCACTAGTGTCCCACAGTTTTAATGTCATAAGACGAGCCTCATTTGAGGCTCGTCTTTTTTATGCCTTGAAGGATCAGGCTTGAGTATCTCGGAGAGTGTTCTTCGCTCAAAGATATTTAATTGAATGACCCTTAGAATCCGCTGCACTGTCCAGCCTGATTTTGCATTATGTCGGGCAAAAGCGAGCAATAAATACGTAATCATCGCAATCCATATTTGAGTCAATATCGCGTTTTTAGACAGTCCAACGAACGTCTTTATTTTTAAGTTCTGTTTTATCGCCTTGAAGAACAACTCAACCTGCCAGCGGTCTTTATAAATGGCGGCTATGGTCGAGGCTGAGAGTTTGAAGTTGTTCGTTAGAAACATATAAAACTTGCCGCTCGCTTGATCTCTAAAGCCGACTCGACGTAACTTAGGTGCTCCTCGTTTTAAGGCATGTGCGCTGTTCAGTTGTATGATTTGATCGCTCAACACTCCCTGTCTTTTATTGACGTCATTTCGTTCCAATACTTGATAGACTGCTTTGGGTCTGAGCCGAGTAACAAAGCTAACCCCTTGTTTTGTCAGAGTTCCAAACCATTGATAATCAACATAACCCTTATCGAAAGCAACAATACTCCCTTTCGGGAAAGTGAATTTTCGTCCTGCAACCATATCGTTTTCATTGCCATCACTTAACGATACGAATTCTGGAACTAAGTTAGCGTGATTCAACCCAACACTCAATTTTACATTAGCGGTATCGGCGCGATGCGCCGCCCAAGGAAAAAGCTTAAGTGACAAATCAATGGCGCTGGCATCGAGGGAATAAAGCGGATTCTTGAAGCGAAACTTATGGTTTCCAACAGGCTGCTTACAACGCGATAACAGTTTATAAAACAGCGCTTGATAAAGCTCAGATGGCTGCTTTTCATTCAGCCTCGCCAAGGTAGAACGAGCGATGGGTTTTGCGCCAAGATGGTAGAGCTTGTCCTGTTGGGCTTCTAAGTTCGACTGGATGTCACGAAGACTTTGCCGCCCTGAAAGTTGAGACATGGACATACCGATGAACTGATCCCAACGGCTTGCCGAGCGCAGTCTTTGACCGCAATGGTACTTTTTTGCGAGACTTTCAAATTCATGTCTCGAAAGAGGGGAAAGCAACTGATGAAATGCCGTATTATTATGTGACAAAGCCTGAATCCTCGCTGTAACAATAGTTTCTTCGCAGATCCATTGTACCAACTTGGGTTCAGGCTTTTTACTTTACTTCAAACTATGGGACAGCAGTGCCTACGGGTGCCTTTTTATTTGCTTACTCAGTCATCTTTCTGGAGCAAGAACCTGAAGCTGTGCATATGTAATTTTTTTATAAAACCTAGTTGAATTTATGTCATATTCAAACGCTGTAATTACAAGAATAAATTGATTGATTCGTAATGCAGAAGTGGTTCAATGTGAATTGGTGACGGGAGTGCCTGTGAAAATAGTAAATGTCTTATTACTGATTTGGTTATTAGCGGTTAGTGTGTTTGCCAATGCTCAACCGATAGGCCGCGGCGACGTGCCAAGCCCGTTATCGCCCTGGGTCGATTGGGTGTTGCAAGATGAAACAAACATTGGCTGCCCGTATCGCTATGATCAAAATCAACAGACCTGTGCATGGCCGTCGCG
>JAESTB010000223.1 GCA_016763815.1 Arenicella sp. | reverse complement strand
CTAGCTTAGCTATCGTTCCAGCCTTCGGCTTGGTTGAACTCGGTTCAGGTAGCCGTAAATGTAGATTTTGAGAAGTGACGAAGGGTGGTAAGCCGGTTGGCCAGTTAGCTTTGGCCGAACCTTTGTGAAGCCTAAGTCGAAGAGATCCAACACATCAACAAACGCTTCGATAACTCTAACCGAGTTATCCTGTGCAATATAATCGTCTAATAACTCTGGCAGTAAAGTACACTGGTGGCGGTTCTCGCCTTCAATGAATCGACTCATGTTTGGCTCCAATGAGGTTATGCCCTATTATAAGCCTTATGAGCGTTTTCACACACTCTGTACTCATTTGAGACATTAGCTGATCTTCGAATACTTAAAGCTAGGGTGTCCGAATGTTTTAAATATCCCGACATAATGTCGGATAATAAGACAGTTAGAACTCCAATAATTCCCAATTGTCCTAGAAATGTCCCATAGTAGTCTTTTTTCTAAGGCAGAGATGCCTTAGGAGATTCTTCATCATCACAATAGACTAGCCCGTGCCTTCACAACCAAATAAAGGTTAAGAATATAAATGAAAGTTAATGCTGAATTAGTTCTTAAGTTGAGAAACCAAAATTCTTGGACTCAAGAGGAATT
Organism: Arenicella sp.; assembly: GCA_016763815.1. Lineage (GTDB taxonomy): Bacteria > Pseudomonadota > Gammaproteobacteria > Arenicellales > Arenicellaceae > Arenicella. Next base: position 2,452 of record JAESTB010000223.1, on the reverse strand, counting down.
GGCTATTGCATGTGGTCTCAATCTGAAAACAATACAGCGGATAGAAAAGAAGGCATCCGCATCTCTTCAATCTAAAAAGGCGCTTGCATCAGTATTCAATATCAATATTCAAGACCTCGACTATGAGGAAGTACAAATGAAACCATGTTCTGAATGTAAATCGGATAGGATATACCAATACAAAAAACATACGGAGATCGGGGGATTTGGAGGAGAGCTACTTCCTGGATTAGCCTCTGGCATGTTTTCCCTCGCAAAATTCCTTCCAGTGATATGTTTGGATTGTGGCCATATTAGATTTTTTGCATCCAAAGAGGCCCGAGACAAGCTTGAAGGTTCGGATGATTGGACACAAATTTGATTCTAATAAGATAAGGCAGAGTGACACGCAACAAAACTCGCACCTGCGTTAGGCGTTAGTCACTTTCCGTTCTTGGCAATCTTCTGAGCACCTATCAACGAGACAGTACGCACGTATCGTTAAGAAATGGCTTGCCAGTATTGGGTTAGACCCTTCTATCTACGTACTCATTCGATAAGAAGAACTAAGCCAACGTTAATCTACAAGCGAACTAAAAACCTAAGAGCTATACAATTACTTTTAGGCCATACAAAACTCGAAAGTACAGTTAGGTACTTGGGTGTCGAAGTGGAAGGCGCTCTGGCAATTGCTGAGCAAACTGAGGTTGAGGACTGGGTTTCCTAGACACTTTCTAGATTCGTTAAATATCGTTGTTCATACACCGTTGGCGGGACTCTATCATTATGTGTGTGTCGGCGCTTTGGGTTGTAGAACATCTCGATATAATTAAACATAGCATGTCGCGCGTCAGCGCTGGTTTTGTATTTTATTCTTCCGATTTTTTCTTTCTTTAGGTTGGCGAAGAAGCTTTCGGCTACCGCGTTGTCATGACAATTGCCACGACGACTCATACTCGCTTCCATATTCAGTGTTTTGAGTAACCTTTTACACCGGCTACTCGTATATTGTGAACATTGATCAGAATGAAGCATTACCTTATTGGGCGGCTTGCGCCGCCAATAAGACATCGTCAAGGCATCCAACACTAAGTCATCTGTGATTTGAGGTCCCATCGACCAGCCAACGATATTACGGGCAAATAAGTCCATCACCACAGCTAGAAATAGAAAGCCTTCATGAGTGTGGATATACGTGATATCACTGCCCCACCATTTATTCGCAAACTGACGTTCGAGCAGGTTCGGCGCAGCAGGGTGAACCTTCCCAGAGTAATGAACTTTTGGCGCTTTGTAGCCTCGTTGGGCTCGTAGCCCCTCTTGGCGCATAAGTTTAAGAACTTAGCGCAAAAAGGTGTCGCGTCTTGAATTGTGAATCGTTATCGTATCTACGCATTCAAGATTCAAGACCCGGTACCAATTGCAAGGTAAATCGATGGCCCAACTATTTAAGAGAGGTCTCGACCAACGGGCCGACAATTGATCGGCCTGTTGACACTGGTTGGCTAATGGGTGACACCTGTCTTCCGTTACCTGTCTTCATTGTTATACGATTTAATCATAGGTCCACTTTCTGGTTTTTGAGTTGTAAAATGCTATACCAATTAGTCCCGATGGCGCGATGAAACCATACATGTTTTCTCGGGAATAATAACGGCAGTATTCTATATCGTACCGAGGAGATAATTTTGGTTTTTTTAACTCCATTAGCGAGCTAGGATACTGCCCAGTTTGAGCCTTATATTCGTCTATCTGATCCAGATATTTAGAACAAAAACCGACATAGTCTCTGTATCCATTCGTTACTAAATAGCCAACAAAAACAACATAGATTGAAATACATATGCTAATACGATAATTAGTATTTTCTTGGTTTTCGATTGCATAGACAATTACGTATAACGCTTCACATCACCGGCAGCAAAAAGCAGAGCGAGGAACGAGCAGCGCTTTTTGCTGTCTGAGTGCATGTGATCGTTATGCTTTTATGCATTCAACGCCGAGACAATTTTTCCAACGCCCTTTATCTTCCACTTTTGTAAACGATGGGTCAGTAGCATCACCATATTCAGCTTTTCTAATATCCATGAATCCTGCATCCTCTAATTCTTGTGCAATTGACTTGTAATCCCACATCCAGAGATGCTGGCTATTGCCAAGCCATTCCTGCACAAACCCTATTAGTCCTCGGTTTCTTTTTTCTCTTCCTAGTGATGTTTCTTTCAAAAATACAAAGGCCGCATCATCAGAAGAATCGTTAATGTATTTTTTTATTGAATACCCTAAATCTGGAAGAACAAGCCGAAAATAACCGCCACTTTGAAGAATCTTATGTGTGTTGGTTATTGCTTGCCTAAAATCATCTAAAGTCAGATGTTCAAGAATATGTGAACAATATACGCCTTTGCATGAATTGTCAGGAATTGGTAATCCTTTGATTATATCCCCATATTCAACATTCTGTGGAAATCTT
>JAESTB010000222.1 GCA_016763815.1 Arenicella sp. | reverse complement strand
TCGTCAAAACCATCATTATTCACATCACCAGCACTACTCACAGAATACCCAAAGCTGCTGTCAGCGGATTCACCATAAAAGGTATATAACACCTCCATATTGGCACCCGAAAAGACCCGAGCTCCGCCGGACCTATCACCGTTATAGTCACTGCCAGGGAAGCCAACGATAATGTCATTGGTGCCATCACCATCGACGTCACCGGCATTGCCGACCGACGAGCCAAAAGAGTCGTTAGCCGCATCGCCATCAAACATGTGTAAGGTCGCCCAGTCAAACCCTGAGATCAACTTCACGCTACCAGAGCTACTTATGCCATTGTTGTCGTCAAAAGGAGCCCCGACGATAAAGTCTGGCCTACCATCACCATTGATGTCCCCAACACCATCAATTGAACGACCAAACTCATCGTAGGCTGAGTCCCCGTAAATAGTGTGAATTCTATCTAAGCTACAACCCGATACTATGCTCACACTCCCAGCGTAACTTGCGGTATTACTATCCCGTTCTGCGCTCACTAATAGGTCGAGACATCCGTCATTATTAACGTCACCTAATGCGCTAACTGACTTGCCGAAATAGTCGCCCGCGCTATCTCCGTCGTAGGTGCGTATGGTTGCGCCATCAATGCCTGAGAATAATCGTGCACTACCCGATTGGGAGCCATTATTGTCATCCGCGTATGCGCCAATGATGAAGTCTGCAACGCCATCGCCATTGACATCTCCCGCTCCGCTAACGGCTGCACCAAAGGAATCATTGAATTTATCGCCCTCGAAGTAATAGAGTTGGGTGCCGTTGGCGCCCGATAATATTTGTGAGCTATTAGAAGGGCCACTCACGACGATATCGTTTATACCGTCGTTGTTGACATCACCTGCATTGGCGACAGCAGAGCCGTAATTACTGTATGGGGCATCACCATTAAAGTAAAAATACCATTCGTTAATTAAGTCTACACTATCGCCAATCCCATCATTATCGGTATCAAATCTCAGGGGATCGGTTCTACCATCGACTTCTTGTTTGTCGGTAAGACCGTCGTAATCGGTATCGACCCTATTTGGATTAGTCCCAACTATTTCTTCCTCTGAGTTTGTCAGACCATCACCATCGCTATCTACATCAGTGATATTTAGAAATAAACTATTGGTTTTGACCCCATCAACATAGGCGAAAATTTCAGTTTCACCGATAACATCGGTCGGCAAAACAATGCTAAAACCAAACTTGCTAAGCGATACAGGAGTTATTTCGGAACCGTCGTACATCACCACTGTGTTGGCAAATACCGATGGGTCAGCTGTAGACGGTTGTGTGCTGTCTCTTGCTACTAAATACTTACCCACAATATCGATGGTTGATCCGGATAAATTATCAGCATAATAAACACCAGTCAGAACAGTTTGGTTTAGAGTCGGCAACACATGTGTGTTTTGAGTTAAAGATTGACTATATTCAGACTCAGTAACGGTGATCTTTGCGGTATAAGGAGCGATGCTCGCTCGTAAGTCAAAACTCGTGGCAAATAATCTGTTTGATGAGTTAACCAGTTTATTATCACCACCCGATAATAGCTCACCCCAAACTTCGCTGTACTCGGCTTCGATCATAATGCTACTAACGTTACTACCAAGCGCTGATGCCGCTTGGATCGTTAGGTCGTTTTGATCAAACACAAACATCTTAGGTAATAGGTCTGGCAATTGATTAAAGTTGCCGTTCAAGTGATGAATATTGCCACCCGAAATACGTGCGTGATTAGCGAACTCGACGAAAGTGTTATCAAGTCTTGGGCTGCCACTTAGGCTCACCAAATTGATGACCACTCCAGCATCAATCGCGATTTCTGGTGATGTTTGCGTTGATAACGGTATCGCAAGGGCGTCACTTATTAAATTGAAATTGAAGCCCTCTCCTTCGCCCTCTCCTTCGCCCTCATCATCTACATCGGCTCCGACAAAACCGATCAACATGGGAGTAGCAAACGATCGTGATTTTTCGCCTTTTAGTTCAGTAAGTGCAGCATCTAAATAATCATATGGATTGGAATTTGAGAAAAAATCATTCACAGCCGCAATATCATCCAACGCCAGCTCAATCGCTGCGCGGTCACTGCTTAGCCCTAACTCTACCTGCATTCCAAAAGCGGAAGTGAGTATAGCGACATGAGTCGTTGCAAAATCTACGGTGTCTAATAAACCCCTGACGGAATCTACTTGCAATTGCAGCAGATTTACTTCGCCTTCGTCCGTATAAACATATTCCTGATTCATATAATCGATCACGATAACCAAGTCAGTTGCCTGAGACGCGATAACAGCGCCGTTATACGGTGTAATAATTGAGTACTCGTCTGGCAGGTCGATTAACGTTACTTCATTAACCGTCACTGCCACAGATTGGTTAAGGTCCGAGTTCTCGAGAAACAAGACGTTAACTACGGTGTCACCCGGCGCGAGCATTGTTAATTCGCCGCTTACCGAACTTGTCACCAACACAATATCGTCACTTTCGTATGCAATAAGCTCATCTTGGCCGGTCATATCAACCAATTCGATTCTACCGCTGGCGTCAAAGGTCGCGGTTACCGTGAGCTGCACCGTATCGCCATCTTCACCAAGATTATGATTAATAGAAATTGGTGTGACTTCTAATGCGGTTACGTAATAGGGGTCAACGAATGACTCAGTATCGCTTGCTGGGTCGGACTCTGAAATAACTTCGATAAAGTCGGATATCCCATCTCCATCAGAGTCACTACTATTAGGGTCAGATCCATAAATATAAACCTCGTCGAAGTCACTCAATCCGTCATTATCACTATCGACATTATCGATTTGCGTATTATTGGCTATTTCATCGAGGTTCGATAAGCCGTCGCCATCTAAGTCTTCAAAGCCATCATCAATACCATTACTGTCGGAATCACTATTGGCTGGATCATAGCCGTCGATACTAAACTCGAGTCCGTTGCTCAAGCCATCGTTATCAAAATCGCCATCAATTTGCAGCACGGTTAGCCATAGACTATTACCCACGGATAACGCACTGTCACCGGCAAATAAGCTATTAACCGATATGGCCAGTTGTTGACCATCGGCGTAATCAGCCTCAGGGTATAGAGGTATGGAAATAGTAGTTTCTGCAGCGCTAATGGAATATTGAGCAGTGTCGGTAATCAGTAGTGGCTCTGCACTTATGACGTTACCGGCGGAAAGCTGTCCAGATAACGTTCCGACAATCGAGTCACTAACTCTTAATTCGACACCAGTATTAGTGCCTTCAAGTACGTAGAGATAGTCGGGTATTTCTATGAGACTATCAAAGGTACAGGCCTCTAGGTTTTGTTCAAGAACCGCATCATTGGCCGCAATGCCAGTCCAGCTCGAATCAAGCGTGCTGATTTGGTAACAACGTCTTAATTCAACGTCCGACTCTGGAGTAAAAGTAGCAAGATCATTAGCGCTATCAATATTGAGTTCAAAACCACCGCTGACGACGACTCCATCGAGTAATACAGTCGCTATTTGATCGTCTATATTGGCTAAAT
>JAESTB010000221.1 GCA_016763815.1 Arenicella sp. | reverse complement strand
TCGCCTGGCTCGTTAACCACAGCGATTTGCTTGGTCAGGCCAGCGCCTTCGGAGTCAGTACGTGCAACGATGATACCGTTGTCAACGCCAAGCTCTAAGAACGCATAACGTACAGCGTTAATCTTGGCTAGGAAGTCAGCGTGAGGTACGGTTACTTTGCCGTCTTGGTGGCCGCATTGTTTTTCGTCAGACACTTGATTTTCGATTTGAATCGCGCAAGCGCCCGCTTCAATCATTTGCTTAGCGAGTAAGTAAGTCGCTTCTTCGTTACCGAAACCGGCATCAATGTCTGCAATGATTGGCACAACGTGAGTCTCGTAGTTGTCGATCTTGTTTTGCACTTCTTGCGCAGCCGCCGTATTGCCAGCGGCGCGAGCGGCATCTAGTTCTTGGAACAAGTGGCCTAGTTCACGTGCGTCAGCTTGACGTAAGAAGGTATATAATTCAGCTATCAAAGCCGGGACAGAGGTCTTTTCATGCATTGATTGATCAGGCAGCGGGCCGAACTCAGAGCGTAATGCGGCGATCATCCAACCAGAAAGATATAGGTAACGTTTGCTGGTTGTGCCGTGGTGCTTTTTGATCGCGATCAGCTTTTGTTGGCCGATAAAACCATGCCAGCAACCTAGAGACTGAGTGTAGCTGCTTGAATCAGCATCGTACTCGTCCATGTCTTGGCGCATGATGTCGGCGGTGTATTTTGCGATTTCAATGCCCGTTTGAAAGCGGTTCTGCAATTTCATGCGAGCCGTGTATTCCGGGTCGATCGCAGCCCATTTTGAGCCATTGTCGTTGATCAGCTGATTTGCAGCTTCTACATTTTGCTTATAAGTAGACATAATTAAAACTTCCTGCTTATTTATGTTAATAACTGGCTTTCCTTAAAAAAGCCTCTAAATTTTGCTCGCTAACGAATGAATGACTTACGGTTTATTATTGGTGATTAATCATCTATTAAGACTTTCACAAAAAAACAGTTTAAGACCTTCACAATAAAACCGTTTAAGGCTTTGTGGTTCAGCGTTGTGTGTTAGCAATCTTTCAATTGATGGGCGCACCTTACGCTTCAAAATGATTGGAATAAAGGGCTAAAGTGCCATAATTACCATTCGCAAACTGAATAATGGCGCCATCATTCATTGTTCTTCTAGTAAACGCCTTAACTATTTTCAGAATGAATAGTAGGTATTCGACCAAGTCAATGGGTGACGGTGTAAACTCGTGCGAACAGGCTTCTTTGAGAAACCGTTAATAATCGCGTATTGCCCTAAAAGGAGTGAATTGAGCAATATAAATTCACAATACAATGCGACGATTACTGTCGCGACGATTACGGTTACAACGATCGCTTCGCGATAATCACCAATATCTGAAATATGAGAAACGTATGAGTAGTTACACCGATAGAGCAAATTTGAAAGTTAGCCCAATCTTGGCTGAATTTATTGAGTCCGATGTGCTACCCGGGCTTAAGCTTGAAGCCGACTCTTTCTGGAAATCTTTGGCCAATGTGGTCGATGATCTTACACCCATTAATAGAAGGCTACTAACTGAGCGTGATGATATTCAAGCCAAGCTCGATGCATGGAATTTGGCCAACAAAGAGTGTTTTGATGCCGCGGCGTATAAATCTTTCTTGTATGAGATTGGCTATTTAGTAGAAGAGGGCGATAACTTCACTATTACTACTGACAATGTTGATGCTGAGATTGCCCGGCAAGCCGGTGCACAACTAGTAGTGCCGACTTCAAACGCTCGTTTTGCGCTGAACGCCACCAATGCGCGTTGGGGCAGTCTATACGACGCAGTTTACGGCACTGATGTCATTTCCGAAGACGGTGGTGCTCACAAGTCTGGGCCTTACAATCGGCTTCGAGGTGACAAGGTGATCAAGTTTGGTCGCGATCTATTGGATAAATATTTTCCTCTTAGCAAAGGGTCGCACACCGACGTGGTCTCGTATCAGATTGATGCGACTTGCCTAACGGCGACATTAGACAATGGACAATCTACAGGCCTACGCGACCAACAACAATGTGTGGGCTTTAAAGGCGATCGTTCTTCGCCAACGTCGATTTTGTTGCTGCATAATGGCCTACATGTGGCTATTGAGATTGACCCAACGTCGCCGGTCGGCCGTACTGACAAAGCAGGCGTTGCTGACCTGACAATGGAAGCGGCATTAACCGCCATTCAAGATTTTGAAGACTCGGTAGCGGCGGTCGATGCTGAGGACAAAGTGGGCGTGTATCGCAATTGGTTGGGGCTGATGAAAGGCGATTTGAGCGAAACATTTATTAAGGGTGGCAAACCAATGACTCGATCATTGCAAGCTGATCTGAGTTATAAGGCATTAGATGGCTCAGAGCTACGCTTGCACGGCCGCAGCTTATTGTTCTGTCGCAACGTAGGTCACCTGATGTCTAATCCCGCTGTGCTTGATAGCAACGGCGATGAGATTCAAGAAGGCATTATGGACGCAATGATATGCGTGTTGATTGCTAAGCACGATCTCATCGGTAATAGCGATTACCGAAACTCGCGCACCGGTAGTGTCTACATTGTTAAACCCAAGATGCACGGCCCCAAAGAAGCGGCTTTTGCCAATACTTTGTTTAATCGAGTAGAAGACGAACTTGGCCTTGAACGGCATACGGTTAAGATCGGCGTAATGGATGAAGAGCGACGCACGACCGTTAACCTCAAGGAATGCATACGTCAAGTTAAAGACCGTGTGGTATTTATCAATACCGGCTTCTTAGACCGAACCGGTGACGAGATCCACACCAGTATGTTACTCGGTGCGATGGCGCCAAAAGCTGAGATCAAAAAGCAGCCATGGATTTCGGCCTATGAAGACTGGAATGTTGATATTGGTTTAGAATGTGGTTTTTCGGGCAAGGCGCAAATCGGTAAAGGAATGTGGGCCATGCCAGATGAAATGGCCGAGATGTTGCAGCAAAAAGGTGCACATCCTCAGTCTGGAGCCAATACCGCTTGGGTTCCTTCGCCTAATGGCGCGACGCTACACGCGACCCATTACCACGAGACTGATGTGTTTAAGGTTCAAGCAACCTTGAAGAATAGAGCACGAGCATCACTCGACGAGATTTTAACAATCCCCTTGTGTGCTGACCCGCAGTCACTGAGTGCTGAGGATATTCAGGCCGAATTAGATAACAATGCGCAAGGGATTTTGGGCTATGTGGTTCGTTGGATTGATCACGGCGTTGGTTGCTCTAAAGTGCCTGACATACATAATGTCGGTTTAATGGAAGACCGCGCGACATTGCGTATTTCAAGCCAGCACATTGCCAATTGGTTAGAGCAAGGTTTGACCGATGAAGCTCAAATTAACGCAACGTTTGAGCGTATGGCCGCGGTGGTCGACCAACAGAATGCAGGCGACCCCGACTACACACCAATGGTCGGTAATTTTGCCTCAAGCATCGCCTATCAAGCCGCTCTAGAATTATGCTTAAAGGGTAAGCAACAACCAAACGGTTACACTGAGCCGTTACTGCATCAGTATCGATTGAAGTTGAAAGCCGCTAGTTAAGTTAGCTGGTTTATTGTCGGCGCTTAGTTTGGCTATTGCTAAGCGCCGATTTTGCATCAAATGCTATGTTTACCTCGTTTTCTGAACTGACACATGGTGTATTCAATGACACAGTGGTAGCATTACTGGCTTCTGATTTACTCCTAAACGCACTCATATGTCTGAGAAAATAATTACCGCCGTCACCAATCAATTGCATACCGTAATTGACCCCTACACGATGACCAAAATCACGGCGGCAAAGAGCCTTAAAAAGGTTGTCGTTGATGATTCAACAGTGTCGGTTTACTTGTCTAAGGGCTACCCAATAACACCTGTGGTACAAGAGCTTTCTGAGCTGATTAGAGATGCGTTAAGCGAACTGCCGATCGAAAATCGTGCGCTTGAGGTTATTATTGACCAAGAGATTATTTCTCATTCGGCTCAGCAAGGTGTTCAAGCCGTTCCGGGAATAAAAAATATTATCGCTGTGGCATCAGGCAAAGGTGGTGTCGGTAAATCCACCGTCTCGGCTAACTTGAGCCTAGCGTTGTCGGCCGCTGGTGCTAAAGTGGCTATCTTGGACGCTGATATTTACGGCCCAAGCCAGCCTCGAATGATGGGCGTAAGTGGCAAGCCAGAAGCCTTAGAGAATAAAATGCTAGTGCCGATGATAGGCCACGGCATAAAGATAATGTCGATTGGGTTTTTAGTCGAAGAGGACACGCCAATGATTTGGCGCGGACCCATGGTTACCCAGGCCTTAGAGCAAATGTTACGCGGTACGTCGTGGAACCACGATGGTGAAGAGATCGACTACTTAGTAATCGACTTGCCACCTGGTACTGGCGATATTCAACTAACGCTGTCGCAAAAAGTACCCGTTTCGGGCGCGGTTATTGTTACTACGCCTCAAGACATAGCCTTACTTGATGCCCGTAAAGCCTACAAAATGTTTGAAAAAGTTGATGTGTCAGTTTTTGGTATTATCGAAAATATGAGTACCCATGTGTGTACCAATTGCGGTCATGAAGAAGCTATTTTTGGTGAGCATGGTGCGCAAAAAATGGCTGAAGATTACTCACTTGATGTACTTGGTGAAATTCCATTGGAAATGTCGATTCGTGAGTTGGCTGATTCCGGCACACCGACGGTTGTAGCATTGCCTGAGTCAGAGACAGCTAAACGCTATCAGCGCAT
>JAESTB010000220.1 GCA_016763815.1 Arenicella sp. | reverse complement strand
TCTTCTATATGCACATTCAAGCGGTCTAACTCTTCGGCTACATCTGTTTTTTGCAGAAAGATCACCAGTTCTTGCTCAAGCCTAGCGGGATCGAGTTGGTCTTTAATATCGACTAATTTTTCATCTAATCTCGCTTTGTAAGCGTCGACGATATCGGGCAGAAATGCTTCAACCTCTTTAATCACCTGAGACATAGCCGCTAAACGTGTTTGAATTAGCTCGGCCATCTTATTGCCTTCTTTAGCTCTAGCTTGCACCAGTCCATCTAGGGCTTGATCGAGTGCCGCTAATAAATGTGCTTTCATAACGTCAGGGTCAGCTTTCTTGGCTTGTAAGATCCCCGGCCACTTGAGCGCATCGATAGCTCGAATCATTTGCATTTCAGGCAGCCGTTGACGCATCTCGTCTAACAATGACTGCAAATTGTCGGCGGCGTCTAAATTTGGCTCTAAACCTGTGCTTTCTGATTCTTTTAGACGTATAAATACATCAATTCGACCTCGAGCTAATTTTGCCGCGACGGCCTCACGCAAAGCACCTTCGTGTGCTCGTAGGTCATCTGGCATTCTTGGGGCAACATCTAGAAAGCGATGATTTACGCCCCTCAGTTCGCAGCTTAGCTCTCCTAGCTCAGTCGAAATAGCGGCTTGGGCGTAGGCGGTCATGCTTTGAGTCATTGGTTTTGCTCCATTTTTTTAAGTTTGCTTATAATGCGTTGCTGACAAAGATTGCCATCAATGACTATAATACCTGAATGAGTATCCTTAAACCCAAACCTACTACGATTCCGGCCCTTCCCCTACGCCCGGATACGATGGTAGAGCATTACAAAGTTGGCAAAGTCATTGGTGTTGGCGGATTTAGCGTGGTGTATAGCGCGCTAGATACAAAGACAAACGCAGTTGTTGCCATTAAAGAATTTTATGCAACCAACTGTATGCGCCGTGCGCGCGATGGCTCGTTGCATGTTTTCCCGAAAGATCAAGAGCACAAATACCACATTGGTTTGAAGCGATTCTTTGATGAGGGTTTAACACTCTCGCAAATCGATCATCCTAATATCGTCAACGTGTCTAATTTCTTTCGCGCTAATAACACCGCTTATTTGGTGATGCGCTTCGAGCATGGCAAAGACCTGCGTTGGTTTATTAAGAACACCGACTACGTGCCCGATGAAGAATTCATCTTAAGCGTTTTCAGTATGGTCTTGGCCGGCCTAAAAGAAGTACATAAGAACAGCTTCTTACATCTAGATATCAAACCAAGCAATATTCTTTTGCGGGCTAGCGGTGTGCCTTTGATTCTCGACCTAGGTGCGGCGTATAAGTTCCCTTCCAGCGAGCGGCATAAAGTTCATACTCTTACGCATGGCTATTCGGCTCCTGAACAACACGAAAAAACCGACTTAAGCTTGTGCTCAGATCTTTACGCAATTGCGATGACGATGCGGGCCTGCATAACCCATAAGTCACCTCCGTCAGCCGTTAAGCGCTCGAAAAAAGACACTTTACGGCCATTGAAAGAAACCCATAGCCGACATTATCGTAAGAATTTGATCTTAGCTATAGACCGAGCGAGTAGTCTAGATCAGAGCGAACGCCCGCAGTCGGTCGACGAATTTGTGGAGATCATGACAACCCGTTAATTACGGATTAGTCACTACCATCGTGGATTATTCAGTTTCGCAACAAAGCTTTCAAGGCGGTCGAGATTACAACGAAGACCGAACCGCTGTTTTCCAACGCAACGGCACTATTCTATTAGTGGTCGCCGACGGGCTTGGTGGCCATGACGGTGGTGATGTGGCATCTCAGGCATTCATCGATGCCATGGGAGATTCGTTTACTAAGGCAACCGAAAAGCAGCTCGACAATGCTGATAGTTTCTTAACGCTATCAATCAACTACGGGCACCACACGATTCATCGGCGCGCGGTCAGCCAAGGCTTTAATGTCGATTCGCCTAAAACTACCTGCGTGGTGTGTTTGATTCATGATGATGTCGCTACATGGGCTCATTCGGGCGACAGCCGCTTGTACCATATCCGCAAACGAAAAACTAAATTCATTACCGAAGACCACGTTTCGAGAAAATTGGGGCATGAGAAAAACGCACCAATTAACCGCTGCGTTGGCGGTTTGGAAAACCCGCGCCCACACATTAGCGACCCTCATGAAATGGAAGATGGTGATATATTTTTTCTCGCTACCGATGGTGCGTGGGCGCAGTTCAAGCCGGATGATTTAAACGACTATGTTGACCCTCAACACCCAAGTCTAGGCTTAGACAGCTTGCTTCAGGCGCTCGAAAATCGAAACAAAGCACCAAGCGACAATCTATCTTGCGTGGTGCTATTTTGGGGAGTTAAGCAACTCGATACCCCATCAATCAGCGACTTTGAAGAACTAAAAACGGTTCAGTTACTAGAAAATTCAATTCGCGAGAATTCAAAACAAGACGAAGACGAAGAACCGCAAAAAGAAAAATTCGATATGAAAGAGCTTGATAATGCGATTCTCGAAATTGAAAGTTTTATTACCGAGCTAGACGATAAATTTTAGCCGCCAGAAAGGGCATGTCTTACCACCAAGGCATGCTGAATACACACATATTGGCCAGTGCTCACCTAGCCCCAGCCGCATCAACCCGAGTAACTCACTATGTCTAACAGTCCTTTTCGTCCCAGTGGTCGTGCCAACGACGAACTTCGTCAAATCACTATCGAGAGAAATTACACGGCTCATGCTGAAGGCTCAGTATTAATAAGCTGCGGCAACACAAAAGTATTATGTAACGCCTCAGTCGAAACTCGAATTCCACACTTTTTAAAAGGCAAAGGTCAGGGCTGGGTTACCGCCGAATACGGCATGTTGCCTCGCTCGACTAATTCTCGTATGGGCCGCGAAGCGGCTCGAGGGAAACAATCCGGGCGTACTCAAGAGATCCAACGACTAATCGGTCGCTCTTTACGAGCGGCGATAAACTTAGGCAAATTAGGTGAACACTCTATCACCTTAGATTGCGATGTAATTCAAGCTGACGGCGGCACCAGAACCGCCTCGATCACCGGCGCGTATGTGGCACTCGCTGATGCAATAAATCACATGATTGCCAATAAAATGATTAAGGAAAACCCAATCGAGCGGCAGATAGCGTCAGTCTCAGTTGGTATTTATAACGGCACGCCAGTGCTTGATCTAGATTACCCGGAGGACAGTTCTGCCGAAACCGATATGAACGTAATCATGGACATCAATGGTAATTTTATCGAGATTCAAGGTACCGCAGAAGGCGCACCTTTCAGCCCCGATGAAATGAACGCAATGATCGGCTTGGCCAGCAAGGGCATTAAAGAGTTGATGCAAAAACAAGATGCGGCTTTGGCGAGCTAGACATACCTCATGAATCGAGTCAGTTATACCTTATGAGCAAAGTTGTACTCGCAACAGGCAACCCAGGTAAAGTCGAAGAAATGCAGCGAGAACTGCAAGCATTTGGCTTAACCGTGCTGCCGCAGAGCGATTTCGAAATTCCAGAGGCAATCGAAGACGGTCTTAGTTTTGTTGAGAACGCTATCAAGAAAGCACGCCATGCCTGCCTCCATACTGGCTTGCCCTCAATTGCTGACGACTCTGGTTTAGAGGTTGATGCACTCGGCGGCGCACCGGGCATCTACTCGGCTCGTTACGCCGATGGCTTGGGCGATATAGCCAATAATGTTAAGCTTTTAGCCGCACTTGATGGTCAACAGAATCGTTCTGCTCGATATCAATGTGTGATCGCCTACATGCGTCACGCTAAAGACCCGACCCCGATCCTTTGTCATGGCTGTTGGGAGGGCGAAATCGCACTTATCTCTGCTGGCACTAACGGCTTTGGTTACGACCCTATTTTTTATGTCGCCAAACACCATTGTAATGCCGCCGAGCTAAACGCTGAGCAAAAGAAGCACCTTAGCCACCGAGCCAAAGCTTTGGCAATACTCAAGCAAGCCATGGACCCGTTACTGCATAACAAGCCATTAGCGAGTAATTAAATAGTTTCTCGCGAGCCACCCCGAATATAACCTAACACAGTCAACCAGCAATAGAGTCACCAGCATCATGAGCTTATCTCTTAAAAAACATTCGTCATTTTCAGCCCGTAAAGGTCCGGTCGTTATTCTCGTTGCCGACGGCGTTGGCGTAGCGCCAGCGGGGCCAAGCAATGCGGTAAGTGAAGCGAATACGCCGACCATTGATGCTCTAGCCGCGCAAAGCTTATACACCGAGTTAGCCGCTCATGGCACCGCGGTCGGCCTGCCCAGCGATGACGACATGGGTAACAGCGAAGTAGGACACAATGCGATTGGTGCTGGACGTATTTTTGCGCAAGGGGCTAAGTTAGTCAATCAAGCGCTCGAAAGTGGCGATGCCTACGATACTGACGTTTGGAAATCAGCGGTCGAGCATGGCACAAACAATACGCTGCATTTGTTAGGTCTGCACTCAGACGGCAACATTCACGCCCACACCAAACACCTGCATGCTCTTATGCAGAAAGCGGCCGAGCAAGGTGTGCGCGAATGCTGCATGCATCTACTGCTGGATGGCCGCGACGTTGCGGCACGTTCGGCGCTTGTGTATATCGAGCAAACCGAAAAACTAATAGCCGAAATCAATAGCAAGTACTCAGCAAACTTTCGTATCGCCAGCGGCGGCGGACGCATGAAAATCACTATGGATCGCTACGGCGCCGATTGGGAAATGGTTCGACGCGGCTACAATTGTCATACCCACGGTAAGGGCCAAGGG
>JAESTB010000219.1 GCA_016763815.1 Arenicella sp. | reverse complement strand
TCACATTATGGTTCGTGCAAAGGTCTCACATAGATAGAAATAGAAGAAATAATGCAAAATTTGATCCTCATTGGCCCAATGGGCTCGGGAAAAACCACTGTTGGAAAACAATTAGCGAAACGTACGCGCATGGATTTTGTTGACTCAGACCACATGATTGAGGACCGATGCGGCGTTTCTATCTCTACTATTTTTGATATTGAAGGCGAAGACGGCTTCCGTAAACGTGAGACCAAAATGTTAAGTGAATTGTGTGATCGCTCAGGAGTGGTGCTGGCCACTGGCGGAGGTGCCATCACTAGTGAAGAGAATAGAATTTTGCTGCGCAAAGGATTTGTGGTGTACCTGAAAACGTCTATCGAGACTCAATTAGCTCGCACGCAAAAAAATCAAAATAGACCGCTATTGGAAAATGTTGATGCTGAGAGTAAATTACGCCAGTTAATGGAAGAGCGTGGTGAGTTATATGAACAAGAAGCCGATCTGGTGGTAATGTCAGGAGATCGAATCGTTTCTAAAGTTGTTGAAGAGATTATGGAAGCTCTGGATAAGTAGAGGCACTATCATTTTCTTGTGCTTATTGATGTTACACTTCTGGAAAGGACGTTAAGCGCGTTAATGACTCGCTAAATAGGCAGTACGAATAATAATTATTCGTACTCGACTATACCAAGATGGTGTTGAATGAGTGACTTTTAGCCGTCTTAACAGTATACTTTGCGTCCTTTTTCGCTCCAACCGCATATGTTTCGGTTACCCCGCGACCAAACCTGTCGACGTGTTTAGTCGATTTGCCCTGTTTTAAGGCTCATGTTATCGAGTTTGCTCTTAGGCAAGCTCGCAGTAACTCTACATTGCATCATCTCGCGTTTTGCAAGTTGCAGAACATGCTACGGCACGATTTATGGTGTGTACCGAGCATTCTTGCAGATAGTATCGTTATGTTGTTTTGACAATGCTGGTTTGATCGCATTTGGTTCCATCTCTAGGTTTCTGAGCGTTGAAATCGGAGGCAGAGACACCGTTCTCGCTTCTTCCACTACAGATGTGCATTCTCCTGACTGTGCATCGATGTTTTTTGTAGGGCTACGACGTGACTAATATGTATCACAGCAAAGGCGGCTTATACCGCCCTGAATTTGAAAAAGATAATTGCGGCTTCGGCTTAATTGCTCAGATGGACGGTGTGCCCAGCCATTGGCTTATTCGTACCGCTATAAGTGCTCTGGCGCGACTTACTCATCGAGGTGCGGTAGCGGCTGACGGCAAGACTGGTGATGGTTGTGGTCTGTTAATGGCGATGCCTAACGACTTCATGCATCGTGCGGCTGCCGAATCGGGCATTGAGCTTGTTAAGCGTTTTGCCTCGGGCTTGGTTTTCCTCGATCGCGATACTGCTAAGCAAAACGCCGCCATTGAGACACTTACTGCCGAACTTCACCAACAAGGTCTAATTATCGCTGGCTGGCGCGATCTGCCGCTTGACCTTTCGGCCTTGGGAGAGCAAGCAAAGCATTCGATTCCGGCTATAAAACAACTTTTTGTTAATGCGCCAGCACTGCTAAGTGAGCATGACTTTGAGCGTCGTTTATTTTTGGCTAGGCGCAAAACTGAGTTGAAGGTTGCTGAAACCGATGACAATGAGTTTTATATACCAAGCTTGTCCTGCAAAGTCATACTGTACAAAGGTTTAGTGATGCCAGAATATCTGCCGCTATTCTTTAAAGACTTAAACGAAGATGATATGGCTTCTTCGTTGTGCCTATTTCATCAGCGGTTCTCGACCAACACGCTCCCGCAATGGCGACTAGCGCAACCGTTTCGTTACCTTGCACACAATGGCGAAATTAATACCGTTCAGGGTAACCGCAATTGGGCTATTGCCCGAGGTGCAAAGCTTTCGTCAACGCACTTCCCAAATTTGCACGAAGCGGCGCCGTTTGTGAATACCAAGGGCTCAGACTCCATGAGTCTGGACAACATGCTTGAAGTATACTTAATGGGCGGCATGGATATTTTTAAAGCCACACAAACATTAGTACCACCTGCTTGGCAAAATGCCGAGCATATTGACCCAGATCTAAAAGCTTTTTATCGTTTTCAGGCGATTCATGCTGAGCCTTGGGATGGCCCCGCAGGCATCGTACTTACTGATGGACGCTATGCGTCTTGTGCGCTCGATCGAAATGGATTAAGGCCAGCTAGGTATGTGATTACCAAAGATCGGATGATCACGCTGGCATCTGAAATTGGGGTCTACGACTACCAGCAAACGGATGTTGTTAAGAAAGGTCGATTAAAACCCGGTCAAATGATGGCCGTAGATACACACACCGGCAAGGTCATTATGCCGAGTGATGTGCATCAGCATATCAAAAGTGAGTATCCTTACAAACAATGGTTGAAAGACAATATAGTTCGTCTGAAGTCAGGCCTAAATGATCAGGAAACCACTGTCACACTCAATGCGGCCTCGCTACAGGTTTATCAAAAGATTTTTCAGGTCAGCAACGAAGAGCGAACCGATGTTATACGCGTGCTAGCGGAGTCGGCACAAGAAGCAACCGGTTCAATGGGAGACGACACGCCCATGGCGGTTCTGTCGGTGCGGCATCGAATGTTGAGCGATTACTTTCGACAGCAATTCGCACAGGTAACAAACCCCCCGATTGATCCGCTACGAGAGCAAATCGTAATGTCACTGGAGACATATTTCGGTGCTGAAAGTAGTTTGTTCGAGCCAATAGAATCAATGGCAAAGGCGATTGTGGTCGACTCTCCAGTATTGTCTACCAGTAAGTATCAACGGCTGTTGGCGAATGCAGATCCTGATTTTGCACATCATCTAATTGACATCACCTTTGATAAAAACACTTCGCTAGAAAATCGCCTTCGAGAAATTTGCGACGAGGCTGAAGAAGCGGTCAAAGGCGCGGGCAGAATAATTGTTCTATCGGACCGAAATATCAGCAAAGATCGAATGCCGGTTCAAGCGTTATTGGCGACGGGTGCCGTGCACCATCGTCTGACTAAATCTGGCCTACGTTGTAATACCAACTTGGTCGTAGATACCGGTACTACCCGCGATTCGCATCAATATGCGCTGTTAATCGGTTATGGCGCAACGGCTATTCACCCATATGTAGCCTATGAAAGCATCAATGAGATGGTTCGAAAAGGCCAGATAAATGGTGATATCAGTGTCTTTCTACGTCAGTACCGAAAGGGTGTTAATAAGGGTCTTTACAAAATCATTTCTAAGATGGGTATTTCGACCATCCAAAGTTACCGTGGCTCACAATTATTTGAGGCGGTAGGCTTAGCTAACGAGGTGGTCGACCTCTGTTTCACAGGTACTACCAGTCGTATTCAAGGTTGTGGCTTTGCCCATTTAGAGAATGATCAACGAGTTATGTTGGCCTTTGCCTGGGACCCGAAAACCTCGCTAGAACAGGGCGGTTTATTCAAATATATTCACGGTGGTGAATATCACGCTTACAACCCAGACGTGGTGAATACCATGCACGCTGCGGTAGAAAGCGGTGATTTTGAGTTGTATCGTGAATATGCTGACACCGTAAACAATCGCAAACCGATGGTCTTACGGGATTTGTTAGCCATTCGCGATGATATCGAGCCGGTCGCTTTAGATGATGTTGAGCCTTGGGAGAAAATAGTGCTGCGCTTCGATAGTGCTGGTATGTCGCTGGGTGCGCTGTCTCCAGAAGCGCATGAATCCCTAGCCCAAGCGATGAATGCCTTAGGTGGTCGTTCAAATTCAGGTGAGGGTGGTGAAGATGCAGCACGGTTTGGCACCGACAAGATGTCGAAAATCAAGCAGATCGCTTCAGGTCGGTTTGGCGTAACACCTCACTATCTAGTGAATGCCGAAGTTCTACAAATCAAAGTAGCTCAGGGCGCAAAACCTGGCGAAGGTGGTCAATTGCCAGGCCATAAAGTTAATCAAATGATCGCGAGTTTGCGCTATTCGAGCCCAGGTGTTGCGCTTATATCACCGCCACCTCACCATGATATCTATTCAATAGAAGATCTTGCGCAATTAATCTTTGACTTAAAGCAGGTTAATCCAAAAGCACTGGTTTCGGTTAAGCTGGTTGCTGAAGCAGGTGTTGGCACAATTGCTGCCGGTGTGGCTAAGGCTTATGCTGATTTAATTACAATCTCTGGCTATGACGGGGGCACTGGTGCAAGCCCACTGACGTCGGTTCGCTATGCAGGCTCTCCTTGGGAGCTTGGATTAACCGAGGCACATCAAACTTTGCGCGCCAACGATTTACGTGACAAGGTGCGTTTGCAAACCGATGGGGGATTGAAAACCGGTCTTGATGTCATTAAAGCGGCGATTTTAGGGGCCGAAAGTTTCGGCTTTGGCACCGGACCGATGGTTGCTCTAGGCTGTAAGTATTTAAGAATTTGTCACTTGAATAACTGTGCTACAGGTATCGCGACTCAACATAATATTCTGCGTCACAAGCATTACGTGGGCACAGCCGAGAGGGCAATGAATTACTTTATGTTTATTGCTATGGAAACTCGCGAATGGATGGCCAAGTTAGGTGTCACTCAATTAACAGATTTGATTGGCCGTACTGATTTGTTAATCCAATTGAAAGGTGAGACCGATAAGCAGCAAAACTTAGATTTATCTGAGATTCTTCACGACGGCAATGTTGCGGCACATAAGCCACAGTTTTGTATCGAGCCAAAGAATGATCCCTATGATAAAGGCGAGTTGGCTGAGCAAATGGTCACCGAGATGTTGCCGGCTATTCAATCCATGAGTGGTGGTAGTTTTGATTATCAAGTTAAGAATATTCATCGTTCTATCGGTGCGCGTTTATCGGGTGAAATCGCCCGTGCTCACGGCCACGAAGGCTTATCTGATAACCCTATTACGGTAAACCTTACTGGAACCGCGGGTCAGAGTTTTGCTGTCTGGAATGCCAAGGGCTTGAACATCAACCTTGAAGGTGATGCCAACGACTATGTGGCTAAGGGGATGTCTGGTGGAACCATTGGTATCTACCCTGCCGAAGGTGTCGAATTCGTGGCCAATGAGTGCACGATTATTGGTAACACCTGTCTCTATGGTGCAACCGGGGGAGAGCTATTCGCCGCGGGTAAAGCTGGCGAGCGCTTTGCCGTGCGTAACTCAGGTGCGTACACAGTGGTCGAGGGCTTAGGTGATCACGGGTGTGAATATATGACCGGCGGAGCCGTATGTGTGTTGGGTGAAACGGGTGTTAATTTCGGCGCCGGTATGACCGGTGGAGTCGCTTTCGTGTTAGACGAAGACCGAACCTTTATCGATCGCTACAATCATGAATTAATCGATACCTATCGTTTAATGCCTGAAGCGATGGAGTCATATACATTGTATTTACAAACCATGATCGAGAAACATGTTGCCGCAACTGGTAGCGTTCGTGGCAAGCAAATTTTGTATGACTTTGCCGATTACGTGCCTAAGTTTTGGATGATCAAGCCAAAGGCCAGTGATCTTGAAACGTTAATAGATGCTTTAAAAGCGGCCGCGTAAGGAATATATCATGAGTAATAATTTTCAATTTTTAGATGTTCCTCGCCAAGATCCTGAGAAGGTACCCGCGCTAGAACGCAACAAGCAGTTCAAAGAAATCTACGGCCAATACGAGGCGGAGCAAGCGGCGTCTCAATCAGAGCGTTGCCTTGATTGTGGAAATCCTTATTGCGAATGGAAGTGCCCAGTTCATAACTTTATACCAAACTGGTTAAAACTAGTGGCAGAAGGCAATTTGTTCGAAGCCGCTGAGCTGTCACATCAAACTAATTCATTGCCAGAAGTGTGTGGTCGAATTTGCCCGCAAGATCGTTTATGCGAGGGCGCATGTACCTTAAACGACGGCTTCGGCGCGGTAACTATTGGCTCGATTGAGAAGTACATTACCGATGAAGCGTTGAAACAAGGTTGGCGCCCCGATATGTCCAATGTTGTATGGACTGATAAAAAGGTAGCCATTATCGGAGCCGGCCCAGCGGGTTTAGGTTGCGCAGATATTTTAGTTAGAAATGGCGTTAAGCCAGTTGTATTTGATAAATACCCAGAGATTGGCGGCTTGTTGACGTTTGGTATACCTCCTTTTAAGTTAGAAAAAGAGGTGGTGCAAACGCGTCGGACTATTATGGAAGAGATGGGCGTTGAGTTCGTGCTAAATACGGAAATTGGTAAAGACCTGCAGTTCGAGGAATTACTGGACAGCTATGACGCTGTTTTCCTCGGTATGGGAACGTATACCTATATGAAGGGTGGTTTTGCCGGTGAAGAGTTAGAGGGGGTTCATGAAGCATTACCTTTCTTGGTGTCGAATATCAACCGCGAAATGGGCTTTGAGAAAGACGCCATAGAGTTCGTCGATATGAAGCACAAAAAAGTAGTGGTACTTGGTGGTGGTGATACCGCCATGGACTGCGTACGCACCTCAGTTCGGCAAGGCGGCAGCACGGTAAGTTGTGCTTATCGTCGTGATGAAGCCAATATGCCTGGTTCCATGCGGGAAGTGGAAAATGCCAAGGAAGAGGGTGTTGAGTTTTTATGGAACCGCCAGCCTATCGAAATAATGGGTGTAAACGGCAAAGTGACCGGCGTAAAGTTAGCCACTACCAAATTAGGCGAGCCGGATGACCGTGGCCGCCGTCGTCCAGAAGTTATTGCTGGCTCGGAGGAAATTGTTGAGGCTGACGATGTGATTATCGCCTTCGGTTTCCGGCCCAGCCCGGCTGCTTGGTTTTCAGATTTTGATATCCAGATTAACGAGTGGGGTGGTGTGCAGACATCGACTGATTTGGCTTTGAAGTTTCAAACAACCAACCCCAAGGTATTTGCCGGTGGTGATATGGTGCGCGGATCTGACTTAGTTGTGACGGCCGTATTTGAAGGCCGTGAGGCGGCTGAAGGTATTTTGAATTATGTTAACCGACACTAGCTCCTGATAAGCCTTTGGCCTTACTAAAAATGGGCCTTCGGCCGAACTAAAGCCGTTGATAGTAAAAGTGACTTTTTTAGTTCTCAAAATTTTCTATACGCATTTATTATTTTGTTTTTTAATCACCACGCTATGAGTATAAGTGTTCACGCAAAAGCATTCTGAGCCTGTATAATCTGCCGCATGAATAAAATGAAAAATGATTTATATCTTCGCACCTTGCGTGGCGAGAAAGTTGAACGAACCCCAATTTGGGTAATGCGTCAAGCTGGCCGCTATTTGCCCGAATATCGTGAGGTTCGCAAGCAGGCGGGAGATTTTCTTACTCTGTGCAAAACTCCTGATTTTGCCTGTGAAGTTACCATGCAGCCGATTGATCGCTTTGGTCTGGATGCCGCTATTTTATTTTCTGATATATTGACTATCCCGGATGCGATGGGCTTGGAGTTGGTATTAGAAGAAGGTATTGGTCCAGTATTTAATAAGCCGGTTCGAAGCGAAGCTGAAATCAATAAATTAACCGTGCCCGATGCCGAAGATGATCTTGGCTATGTGATGGATGCGGTGCGTGTGATTCGTAAAGAACTAGATGCTCGTGTGCCGTTAATCGGATTTACCGGTAGCCCATGGACCCTAGCAAGTTACATGGTCGAGGGCAGTGGCAGCAAAGATTTTCGTCGCATCAAAGGCTTAATGTTCGAATCCCCGCAAGCGGCGCATACTTTGTTACAAGTGGTCACCGACAGCGTGATTAGCTATCTAAAAGCACAAGTCGCTGCTGGCGTACAAAGTTTGATGGTTTTTGATACTTGGGGTGGCGTGTTGTCTACCGCAAATTACAAGACCTTCTCATTGGCTTATATGCAGCAAATTGTCAGCGCGTTAAAGTCCGATGAAATGACTCAAGACATCCCCATTGTGTTGTTTACCAAAGGCGGTGGCCCGTGGTTAGAAATGATGGCTGATACCGGTTGTGATGGTTTAGGGCTCGATTGGACTGTGGATATTGCTGATGCTAAAGCGCGTGTTGGCGATCGTGTCGTATTGCAAGGCAACATGGACCCAGTCGTAATGAACACAGGCCAGCAACAGGTTCGAGACAACGCCATGTTAGTGCTCGAGGGTTACGGCCAACATCAGCAGAGCGATAAAGGCCATATCTTTAATTTAGGTCATGGCATTCAGCCATTTGCTCATCCGGATAATATGCAAGCCTTGGTTGAGACGGTTCAGGGTAACAGCTCACAGTTTCATGAACTGGCCGGTACAGCTAAGTCTGATTATTAAGTTTAATGATTAACTTTGACCGAATAGAAACTAATATTTTCATTGGTAGCGCGCCGCAAAGCCATGTAGATGTGGCGCGTCTAAAGCAGATGAAAATCACGGCGGTATTATCGTTGCAAAGTGATGCTGATTTTAAATCTCATCGTATTGACTGGAAAAAGCTACAGAGCGGGTATCAAACCAACGAGATCACAGTAAGGCGTTTCGGCATTGTTGATTTTGATGAAGTTGATTTAGCCAAAAAGTTAACCGAACCAGTACAGGCTTTAAATGCTTTACTAGTTGTTGGTCATCGCGTTTACGTTCATTGTAACGCCGGTATTTGCCGGGCGCCAGCCACAGTGCTTGCTTACCTATGTCATTATCGCGGCATGAGTATCGATGAAGGCCTTGAGTATTTGCGCCGCAGCCGTCCTCAAGTACACCCCTACATCAGCGCAGTTGAAAGTGCATTGGTAAATCTTAAGACTAACTAATCTTGGCTCTAGCTAAACTTGGCTGTGGCAGCGATAACGGCATCTCGAGTGTACATCCTATCTCGATATTCTAAGTAATCCGCAGCAACATCTAAGCCAAACCGATCGGCCCAGTTGACCGTTTGCGCGACTAAAATATCGGCGAAGGTGAAGCTATCGCCAAGTACAAATTCATCGATACTGACTAATTTTGAGAATGCGTTTTGTGCTTTTTCAAACTCCCATTTTGCGGTCTCCAAGACTTGCTCGACTCTATGTTCCTCCGGAAGTGCAAATTTATGCTTACCCGTTGTCCATAGAGGTTGTTCCAATTCTGATAGTATAAAGAACGCCAGTTCATCGTACCTAGCCCGCAATTTTATCTCAGTAGGAATCAGCGGTTTATCCGAGATGGCACTGATGTAATTCAAAATAGCAGCGCTTTCGGTGAGTATGAAATCATCGTGTTTTAGCGTCGGCACTTTTCCTTGAGGGTTCAGCTTTAAATATTCAGGAGACTTTGCCCCGTCACTGTCGGTACTGCTGAGGTTCAACGAAACAAAGTCATACTCTATTTCCGCCTCAGCGAGTGCCCAGGAGCATCTAAATGAGCGAGACAGGCCTAAGCCGTATAGTGTGATGGCCATTATTCAATCCAATAGTTTGTTATCGTTCAAAAAATCTAAAATAATATCTTTAACGATAGGTTGGGTCTTTGCCGTAGGGTGAAGACCATCCTGTTGTATAAAGTCAGGTTCTAGATAAAACTCTTCACGATAAAAATCGATGAAGGGCAGTTCATATTCTTGTGATAGCTCTTTGAACGTGGCACGGAATTGATCGATGTAACGTGGTCCGTAAGAAGCCGGCAAGGAGATACCAGCAAGAGCGATTGTTATGTTTTGTTCTTTTACCAGCGAGATGATTTGTTCCAAATTGTCTCGCATTGCACTAATAGACATGCCTTGTAAACCATCATTAGCACCAAGTTCAATCAGAATAACGTCTGGTTTCAATTCGTTCAAGGTTAACGGTAAGCGAGCGAGACCACCACCTGATGTCTCTCCAGAAATACTGGCATTTGTGACTTGGTGTTGCTTTTTAATTGACTCTGCTAATATATGTGCCCAGCCTTGTTCTAACTCCATGCCATAAGCGGCACTCAAACTATCTCCAAATATAACTAGGTGCTTAGCGTGGGTAGTCGTAGGAGTTACTAAAAATAACAATGAAAATAATGCAAAGGTGAACTTGTCTTTCAGTTGATTCGGTATCATAGAGTTAAATCAAGACCAACACGGTCTAATTGGGTAATAAACGTAATAGATCTAATTTAGCATAGTTCTTGTGGCGACCTAGTTAAGACACAATAAGGCAAGTACACCACATGACACAATCAATTCTTCGCGCGCAGGGCGTTAGTAAGCGCGTGCACACTGCAGACCAAGACCTGACAATTCTAGATAATGTTTCACTCGATATTGCCTTGGGCGAGAGCGTCGCCATTATCGGCCCGTCGGGAGCGGGGAAATCAACTCTTTTAGGCTTACTCGCTGGTTTAGATACCCCTAGCGACGGCCAAATATGGATGGGTGATCACGAGATCACGGCTACCACAGAAGAGGGGCGGGCAGCGATACGGGCTAAAATGGTAGGCTTTGTATTTCAAACATTTCAATTGCTAGGCAGTTTAACGGCGCTTGAAAACGTCTCCTTACCCATGGAGCTTTCGGGCCAATCCGACGCGCGCGCGAGAGCAATTGAATATCTCAATAAAGTTGGTCTAGCCGCCCGCTTGACTCATTACCCAAAGCAGTTATCCGGTGGTGAGCAACAACGCGTCGCACTCGCTAGGGCATTTGCCTGCTCACCTAAGATACTTTTTGCCGATGAGCCTACGGGTAATCTCGATCAAGCGACAGGCTTGAAGATTAGCGATTTACTTTTCGACCTCAATCAGCAAACTGATACCACCTTGGTGTTGGTCACGCACGAGCGAAGGTTGGCTGATCGTTGCCAATCGATTATCACCATTGATGATGGTCGCTTGCTTAGCCGAGTTGATAGCTAGCCAAGAACCTGATTGATATAAAGCTTTTATGGCGCGATTGGAAAGGTGGTCAGCTCAATTTGGTTGTGTCAGCACTTGTATTAGCCGTTATGGTTGTCACGGCAGTGAGTCTATTTGCCGACCGCGTCGAACGCGGCCTGAACCAACAAATCACCAGTTTTCTTGCCTCCGATTTAACCGTCAGAGGTGGCATTGAAATCAGCGATGATTATCGAGCGAAAGCCGCCGAGTTGAATTTACAAACAGCCGACTTGGCATTGTTTCGGTCGATGGTGTTTGCCGGTGAGAGCAACCACTTGGCGTCAGTTAAAGCGGTTAGCGATGCCTACCCGCTACGCGGCCAAATAGAGCTTAGCGATGACCTAGAGGAAGGCAATGTAACTAATCGTTCGAATGGCCCCGCATCGGGCGAGGCTTGGATCGAAGCTCGGTTATTCAACCTTTTAGATATTAAGATCGGCGATACCATAGAGGTCGGCTATCTGAACCTTATTGTCACCCACCTTATTGTCAATGAGCCTGACCGAGGAACTGGTTTTGCCGCAGCCGGCGCGCGAGTCATGATTAGCATTGACGACTTGCCAGCGTCACAGCTAGTTCGGCCAGGGAGTCGTATTGGCTATCGCTTTTTAATGAGCGGCGATGAGCGCTCTATTGAGCAGTATACGGATTGGTACCAACAGCGTGAAGACGCGCTAAGCAATAGCAGCGAGATCAAACATTTTCGATTAGTTACGCCCGACAATGCCGAACAACAACTAGCCGACGCGATGCAACGTGGCCGAGCGTTTCTGTTGCTAAGCGGGACTATCGGTGTGCTGCTGGCAGGCATCGCCATGGCATTGGCGAGCCAGCGCTACGCCAGCCGTCTGACTGACCAAGTTGCATTAATGAAAGCCTGGGGGCAATCTACCAATGCTATTCGTCGCAGCCAATTTATTCGATTGTTTATCATTGCCGCAGTATCAACGTCGATCGGGATGCTACTAGGTTGGCTGGCACATTATACCTTGCTAGAAGTCGCTAAAGGTGTCTTCGAAGTTGAGCTACCATTGCCAGGTAGTAGGCCGTGGATAGTTGCCATCATTACGGGTTTTGTATGCGTGCTTGGCTTTGCCTTGCCAGCACTATGGCACCTACCGACTATTGCGCCATTGAGAGTTTTGCGTCGTGATTTGCCTGATTCTCTACTGGGTCAGGGTCGCAGGTTGGCTATTGGTGTCGTGTCGTTATTATTGCTGACCTATTGGTACAGCGAAAGTATTGTCACCTCTTTACTGTTTTTAGCGGCAATATTTATTCTGTTTGCTGTTTGCGCCTTAATTGCCTTACAATTTCTAAAATTGGTACAGAGCTTTGGCAGCTGGCGTGGTAGTTATGTGCGCTTAGGTTTATCCAATTTATGGCGACGTCGAGGTCAGACCTTAGTTCAATTGGTCGGTTTCTCCACCACCATAATGCTTTTGTTGGTCGTTACTGGCCTCAGAACTAACCTTATTGCCGAATGGCAAGCGCAACTACCCGCTGATACCCCAAGCCACTTTCTATACAACGTTGCCGATCGTGAAGTCGATGGCGTAAAACAGTTGCTTGAAGAATCTGGGGTGACAACGACTCCATGGTTTCCGATGGTACGTGGTCGCTTAGTGTCGATTAACGGCGAGGCTATTACTCGCGAACGAATGGCCCAGTCAGACGGCCTTAGCCGCGAAGTGAACTTTACTCAAACCGTTGATTTACCTGTTAGTAATGAGATTGTCGATGGTAAATGGTGGGCCGAGGCCCCAGAGAATTTCGAATTCTCGCTTGAAGAGGGAGTTGCATCAGAAATTGGCGTCAAGGTGGGTGATAAAATCGAATTCAGCATCGGTGGTATCAATTTTAGTGCAACACTTGCCAGCATTAGGTCGGTAGATTGGCAGAGTATGAACCCCAACTTCTATGTGGTGTTCTACCCTGGAGCGCTAGATCGATAT
>JAESTB010000218.1 GCA_016763815.1 Arenicella sp. | reverse complement strand
GCTGTTAAATAAAACAGCTCAGGGCTGCTGAATAATTGATAGAACTCGCTGATCTTGCCAGCTCTCGCCTCGCCAATTACTCATATACCCACAGTGGCCGCCAAACTTCGTCACCATAATATGAATATTTGGATTTTTCGATATTTGATCAACGCCATCAACCGGAATGATTCGGTCGTCTTCTGCGAAATGTAAGTAGCAAGGCGCTATGGTCGAATCTAATACCGAGCCTGAAATTGCGTAAGCATCAAAATAATCATCAACATTACTAAAGCCGGTATATTTAGGAATAAAGGCATCATTGAGTTGATCTAAGGTTTTCAGTGACTCCATTTCAGGCCCGAAATCGTAGTCTGGCCAATGCTCAATTTTCTTACGTAACGAGCGTTTCCATTTATGCACAAAGTAGCGCCCATATAACCAATTGGAACGTTGATTAAGCACCACATTGCTTTGTGCGGCATGAATCGCGGGGCAGAATGCACTGACCGTCGCGAATGAAATATTACGATCATGCGCGGTCGCCGCGAGGCGAAGGCTGAAGTTGCCGCCCAATGAAAAACCGACTAAATGATACTTTGGATAGACTAGCCTAAGTTGAAGATCTTCAACCGCATTGACCACCTCGTCAATCATGGTTGAATTAAAGATACCTTTATTGAGCTGATGAGTATCACCATGGTCACGAAGATTAAGCCTGAAAACGTCTATCCCGTTTTCAAGTAGTAGCATCGTCATCGACTGCATATAGCTTGAGTTATGACTGCCCTCCCAACCATGAATCAAAATTGCCATTTGTTGCGATCGGCGCTTTACCGCTTGATTAAAATACCCTTCTAAACGAACTCCGTCACCGCCATCTAACACCCATTTTTGCTGCGCGTTTGCATAAGGCGTGAAACGTTTAGCAAGCATTATTTTTCTTGGGCCAACGCTCGACAAAATAGTCTGAACATGAGAATTACGCAAACCAAACGGGGGCAGAAAGTCAGTTGAATTTAGAGAATTAGACGACATTTGTATTACTGAAGTTATAGGGTTTGGCGATTTACTGCGTCACAAGGTAAACTTAACCAGTAGAGACCTTTCGCGCAACCAGTTTATGACCATGAGTGCTAGTCAATTGTCAATCAAAACCTTTTTTTCTAATCGAATCATACAATCTAGAACGACCACGGGCGTAAATGCCGTAATCGGGCTTTGCGCGTTGTTGCTGACAAGTATGGCAAACGCAAATGACTATAAGGTTGAAGTTCTGATATTTGAAAATATAGATGCATCGAAAGCAACGGAAAGCCATGCTTACCAGGCGCCTCAGCCAATGAAATCAGATTCTCAAGCGTGGCTAATCGAGCCGAGCATGCTGCTTGAAGAGGCAAGTTCACTAGAGAGCTCAGCGAACTATCTACTAAAGCACCATTATTCTTGGGGCATAGAATCACTCCCGTACCAACAATCGGCTAATTACACAATCGTTGAAGCTGAATCGCAGGGGTATATCAAAGTTTACGCAGACCGGCTGCTGTTTACCAACATCGACCTTGATTACAAAGGTTTCAAAATGAAGGAAAACCGCCGACTCAAACTAGATGAGAAGCACTTCATTGACCATCCTAAATTCGGTATGTTAATGCAGGTGTCGCGCTTACCCGAAACACCCGCCGACGAACAAGTTGATGAGACAAATCAATAGCTCGTTGCTGAATCCTATTTCGCTAATGTTAGAAATTCAGACTTGATCTGATAGTTTCGATGATCTAGTTCTGAGAAAAGCTGGCAGTCAGCTTTTTGCGCTCGCTAAACGATCATTAAATCCGTGCAGCCGATCAAGAGCACCATACGTAATATAGTCACTTATTCGCGTTGCAGCTTATACTCACGGCGAACTTCGTTTATTAAGCGATGTCTTGAACTTCGCAATCTTTCATGTGGCGCAAAGAGTGAACTAGATGAATCTAATAGATCAACCGCTAAAGTAAGCTTGCTCAGCTGCTTAGGATCCAATTCAGCACATGCTAAAAGCTCATTAATTTCGATTATTGAGAATTCCTTAGCGGCGATATCTTCGGGTAAACCAGATTTGGTGCACAAACCATATACTCCATTTAAAAAATGGCCCCATTCTTGTTTTATATGATTATTGAGCTCTGACTTAAGTTTAGCGTTATCAGAAGAATGACCTTGAATTATAAGATTTTCAATTGCGGCTTTATAACGACTAGCGAATATTGAGTAAACAGCTTCTTCTGAATCTAGAGATTGAATTATGGCTAACCAAGAAGAATAACCTTTAGCGTAATATTCTATTTCTTGCTCAGCGTTGTGCAAACCGAAAAATGAATCACTTTCTAGATTTAAGGATAATTTATAAGAGCACTTGGGCATGACTCCACTCTCTTGATATTTTGAAAACTCCTTTGCTGTAACTTTTGAAATATCAAGCAACTCGTGCTTAGTAAAAAAATGATCATTTAAATATTTGATTAATTCCAATTTCTTTGAATCTCCTAAAAAGTGTTAGCCGACTAGCCATGAATGACTCTTTTAGCAGGCTCACAGATTGATTATTGCTAATGCGTGACCGTGTAATTGACGTATATTCATCCATATAGTTTTTTACTGTCAGAAGGAGCTTCTTGTCTACTATTCATTCCATAATCACGCTGCACTAATGCTATTCGAAGGCGGTAGTCAATAAAAACGTCTCTTCGCCCTCGCTTTTGAGCCATGCGATGGAGATCCCGGCTTCTCCACTCTGAAACAGCATCTTCATCGCGCCAAAACGAGGGCGACAAAAATCGACCTGGAGAAGCGACGCTTTGAAAACGCTCAATTGAAATAAAACCATCTATTTCTTCTAGTAAAGGCCGTAGTGCACTAGCCATTTCAAAGTAGGTGTCTTTCTCTTCTGGCTCTGGTTCAAGTTCAAAAATGACGACTATCATTAGATTGGCTCCGCCGTTTTCTGATATGTATTATCCGCCACTCTTAAGAAGGTGCGCTTTTCCTCCAAAATAAACTGCTCAGAATTCGCGAACTTAAAATTCTCTTTGCCAGATGGTTCACTTTTTAAACGCTTTCGATAGCATTCATAGTCAGCAAGACTATTAAAGCTAATTATCCCATACGCGATATTATTAGTTCCCTCCTCTGGTAAAAAATAGCCCAACAAGTCACCGCCACACGCTGGAATAATATCCCCCCAATTACGAGAGTACTGTTCAAATTTTTCAATTTTGGACGGGTCTAGTTTATATTCGATAAAGCACGTTATAGTCATTTCTATTGTTTTCCGATTTGTTTTTATGCATTCTAGTCGGCTATTTAAACTTATGCTTCGATGCACATCGAAGCATCGGATCAATAATTTGCAGCCAAATATATCTAAGATCGCTAAATTAATAGCCGAGCCCGCTAGGGCAAACATGCTTTTGGCTTTAATGGGTGGCAAAGCGCTTACCGCAACCGAATTATCATTGGAAGCAGGTACGACAGCACAAACTGCGAGTAGCCATTTAGCAAAATTGGTCAGTGGCGATTTATTGCTTGTACGCAAACAAGGAAGACATAAGTATTTCCAATTGCATAACTATGAAGTGGCTCAAATGCTTGAGGGCCTACTCAATATGTCTGCCAACAAAAAGCCAATAGAGGTTCCAACAGGGCCGAAAGACCCTAGCCTCAGGAATGCCCGAGTATGTTATGACCACCTAGCGGGTAAGATTGGCGTTGATCTATATAGCTCTTTGGTGAGTAACAACTACCTCTATGACAATAAAGATACTGCTCTACTCACCGATTCCGGAAAACAATTATTTAGCGCATTTGGTGTGAATCTTCAAGAACTTGAGCAAAAAAAACGCCCACTTTGCAAAGCTTGTTTAGATTGGAGCGAAAGAAAAAGCCACTTAGGCGGCAGTTTAGGCAAGTGGGTTCTAGATGAAATATTATCAAACAAGTGGGCAGAACGGGAGCCAGATTCAAGAGTCCTTCGTTTCTGCGACACAGGCCTGAATCAACTTAAATCCAAATATAAAATGGCTTAGCTTAGTTACGCTGCCGAATGACTAATATGACTATTAAAGACTCATTCAGATAAGTCAATGTAAACGGGAGACATGAGCCTAAAGCGGTCATCTTGAGCAAAGTCGAAAGACTGGGTGCCCCTTGAGGGTATCTAAAAGGTAACTAGAATTTAAAAGGCCTCGATCATACACTGAGATTTTTCCACTCTATTAGCTCGATCAAAATGGCAGTAACTTGTGGAGCCATTCCCAAATGCTAACAAACTCAGCTTTACACCGTTAGGAGTATCCGATTACATCGAGCCTTGTGTTTTGCAGTATCAGATCAGGTTTAAACAATTACAGCTAATGCGAATCAGTTTCGGTTTGATCTGGTGCCAGGTTCTTTGCAGTCACGTAGGATGGAACCACATATTCTGGCACCAGCTCTTTAATGCAGTCAGACAGCGATTTATCGTAGCTATCTAAACGCTTTTCGATATCCAGAAACGCCGAATTAACTAACTCTGCGGAAACGGTTCTGGTGTCGGCCAATTGAATCTTATCGACTCCAGTATCAGTCAAACTTTCGTCGTCATGAAATAGCTCTTCGTGCAGCTTTTCACCCGCTCTTAAACCAGTGTAGATGATCTCGATATCCTTGCCAGGTTCGCGGCCAGACAAGCGAATTAATTGTTCAGCCAGATGAGAAATCAATACCGGCTTGCCCATATCAAGCACATAAATTCGACCATCTTCTCCCATCGCGCTGGCTTCTAAGATCAGCTCCGTGGCCTCAGTGATCGTCATGAAGTAACGAGTCATCTCGGGGTGCGTTACGGTAATCGGCCCGCCTTGTTTGATTTGCTGCTGAAACTTAGGCACAACGCTGCCAGCCGAACCAAGAACGTTACCAAACCGAACCGTAATAACCGAGTATCACTTCTTGATGCAAGCTGTTGGCAGTAAATCTCGGCAACCCTCTTGCACGCTCCCATCAAACTGCTTGGATTAACCGCTTTATCGGTTGAAATGAGTACGAATCTCTCGACCCCTGTCTTGTGCGCTAGATCAGCAATGATGCGGGTGCCTAAAGCATTATTTTTAATTGCTTCGCGCACCTGGCCTTCGAGTAAGGGTACATGTTTATAGGCGGCCGCATGAAACACAGTGGCCGGTTTAAATATCTCAAAAACATGATTGGCTGCGGCCGCATCGCACACGTCACCCAATACCGGAGTAACTTTAATGTTTGGAAAGCGCTCGGTCATTTCCTCTTGAATTCGGTAAAGGTTGTATTCGCTTTGGTCAAATAGCACGATGTGCGTAGAGCAAACGGATGCAAGCTGACGACATAGCTCAGACCCGATCGAGCCGCCGGCCCCTGTGACCAGAACCGTTTTGTCACACAGACTGTGTTTAATTCTATGCCAGTCAAGCTTTACGGGGTCGCGGCCGAGTAAATCGTCAATGCGTACTTCGCGCATATCCCCAAGTTGAGCTTTACCCGTTAATAGTTCATGCGCACCGGGCAAGGTCTTGAACTCTTTTCCGGTACGCTCGCAAATGGTTACCAATCGCTGCATTTGCTTATCATTTGCCGATGGTACCGCGATTAAAACTAAATCTATTTCCCAGCGATTTATTAGGTCTAGCAGCACATCTGGCGATGCAACGATTGGTACACGGTGAATTTGTCGGCCAATTTTACTCGTGTCATCATCAAGAAACGCGACGATGTTATAACGATTTAAGTGGTTTCGGTTTAGGTCTCTCAGCAACTGTTCTCCGGCGGCTCCGGCGCCCAAAATTACAACTTTACGGCCCGACTGAGCAGAGAAATGACGTTCTTTAATTAAGCGATAAAATAGTCGCGAGCCACACATCAGCGCAGCCAGTATTAGTACATACAGTACAATTACGGTACGTGGTACATACGCCAACCGTTCAGCAACTAAAAATAGTGCAAACGCGATAGCGGCGGTGCCGAACAGCACCGCTTTGAAGATCAAATTTAAATCGGGCAATGATACGAATCGCCATTCGCCACGGTGCACGCCAAAGAAAATATTAGTCACTGATTGAACCGCGATAACCACGGGCAGAGCAAATAAGGCGCCTTGCAGAAAAACCTCGGGGATGATCTCAAGGTTATAGCGTAGCCAATACGCGCCAAGCCAAGCGACCGGAATCACCATGATATCGTGGAGTACTATTCTCCATCGAAATATCAAACTAGTAATGGATTTAACCATGATAAGTAGCGCTTCTTATTTTTAATTAGTGTAAGTCTTGGCTCGTTTTTCGAGACAAATGACCAAGACTACCGATACCGCTATCGTCAACGAAATAGCTATCAGCGAAAGCCAAATCATATCATGGTACATCACTCCTAGCGTTGCTAACACGGAACATATCAGCATCAAAACTACGCTCGCTATGGCTATTTTCGAATGCGCGTAACCTTGGTTGGCCAAACGCTGATAAAAGTGCTGGCGATGCGGCAACCAAATTTTTTCACCACGCCGAGCGCGCATTAAAATAGTGATTGTGGCATCGGCAATGAAGACGCCGAAAAGACCTAAAAAACTGATAATCGATAGACCGTGTCGAGTAACGCCAATAATGAATAAGGTGCCAAAGAAGCCGCCTAAGGTGATGCTACCAACATCACCCATGAATATTTTTGCTGGATTCCAATTCCACAACAGAAAACCGTAACTACTCGCCGCCAACACCACGCAGACCGTCGACAATGGCCAGTCGCCGTGCACCAAGAACCAAAATGCCATGGAGATGCTAGCAACTATCGTTTGCGATGCGGCAAGGCCGTCTAAGCCATCCATAAAGTTATAAAGATTGGCCATCCAGAGTAAGCCTATGACCGACAAAATAGGCCCAAACCAGCCAAGCCCCAAACCCAGCACCTGATCTACCCAACCAAAAGCAAATATCGAAACGACACAGATACAGAACTGAACAATCAGCCGGAACTTAGCGCTAAGATCAGTTTTATCATCGCACCAGCTCAGACTGGCCCAAGCAACGACGATCAACGCTAAAGCAGAAAATAGTTGCGGGCGATTAGAAATTACCGACATCACGGTTAGGGCTATCAGCAAGCTAGCGACGATAATCAAACCGCCGCCTCTAGGGATGACGCCTTGGTGCAAGCTGCGATCATTCGGCACATCAACGATATTTTTGGAAATCAAACGATCAATAAGATGCCCCACGGCAAACCACGAAAGTGCCGCGACCAGAATGAACAATAAGCCTATTTGTAGCGCAAGGGTCATGGGCGTAAATCTCGCTCAGGCTGTTCTAAAAAACCCTGAGGTGAAAAATTCAGATCGGTAACGGCGGCTGAGTAATCGTAGTCCATATCTTGATTCATTCTTGTCGCCATTTCAGGCGTGTAAGAAAACTTACTAAACTTGGCCGCTAGCGCCAGTGCCGGGCGAAACAACCATAATGGAATGCTCAAAATGCGCACCGGCCGCTTGAGGCCCTGAAATATTCTAGCCACCATCTGCCGATAGCTTAATACATCTTTGCCGGCAACATTATAGGTACGTTGTTGATTATTCTCAGTGGCGACGGAATCAATCGCTTTGAGGGCTAGACTTACCAAATCATCGGCGTGCACCGGTTGCCGTAAACCGCTGGCCTTGCCGACCAATACCATGAAACCAAAGCGTGTTATAAACTTGGCTATATGTGATACGTTTTGATCTCGGCCGTAGCCATAGATCAATGGCGGTCTTAGAATTATCAACCTTATTCCACGACTCAGACAAAGGCGCTTGACGGCGTCTTCTGACTCACTAAGCTGGGTCACCAATTGCTGCTCAGAAGCATCTTCAGTCTGTTGCTTACTAATCACACTGGTTGAGCTGAATACCACCATCTTGTTGATGCCCGCCTTAGCAAAAACATCAAAGTGCACTGGTAGTAACCAAATTGGAGCGCAGTGAATCAGTGCGGTGGCGTTTGACAATCGCCGCTCAATTGAGGCACTGGGCGCTTGCAATAAGTCCCACTGTAAATGGGTTGACGAGTTGCCGGCTCGCCGTGATACCGATGTATAGAGTCTACCAAGCTCGTTTAATCGCTCACTCAAAGGCTGGCCGTCGACGCCTTTTGCTCCGGTAACGACTATCATTGGCCTAAAACGCTCTTCACGGCCGACACTGATGCTCGAGCAACAAAGCTCATCGCTATGCCAAACTTTACCAGTAAGCGCACCGGCAAGGAGTACTCAGCATTATAAAACTTATCAAAAAAACGGTTCATCCCGGTGTGTAAGGTGTAGAGAACTCTGAGCGGTCGAGACTTAGAACTGACCCCCTTGGCGTGCGTCACGACGGCTGCCGGCACCAATGCCACCTTCCAATTATTCAATTCGAAGCGTTTACACCAATCCAAGTCTTCGCAATGCATAAAATAATCTTCATCTAACAAACCTACCTGTTGAACGGCACTCATTCGAGCGACCATGAACGCGCCGGAAATAGCCTCTACGTATTCGGTCGGGCTGCTGGAATCGAGCCCATCAGCATAGTCAAAGTTTGAAAATTTAGGGTTATTTGGAAACACTCGATCGAGTTTTAATAACCTTACTAATGCCGACCAAGGGGTTGGAAACCGACGGCGACAGGTCGTTTGCAATGAGCCATCGTCATTTAATATTCGACAGCTGGCGAGGCCTATTTGAGAGTCAGACTGCATAGCGTCGACGATAAGCGATACGCTATGTTGACTAATTTCGCAGTCCGGGTTCATCAGTACCGCATAGTCGCACTCCAAGCCCTTTAAAACTTGGTTATTGGCCGCAGCAAAGCCGATGTTCTGATCATTAAGTTGCCATTCTAAGCGGCTATTGTCGGAAACCGATTGAGTGTCGGAAACCGATTGAGTGCCGGAAACTGATTGGCTGTTGAACACTGATTGAGCGTCTTTAACACTCGAGTCATGCGACTGGTTATCAACCACAGTAACGGCCCCATGACTGTAGTCTAGCGCTGAGCCAATCGATCGTTGCAGCCAATCACCTGCATTATAATTGACGATAATGATATGTGTACTAGCCATCACCAACCTCAGTTTCTTGAACAAGTGCTTCTGGTAGCGGCCCTTGTCGACCTAATAGGCCATGCCAGATGCCCTTGAGCATCATCGCGGCATTCGCTCTACGAGGCGTTTTGACTAATCCAAACATTACGCCAATCATGGCTAAGCGCTGAATATCATTCCACTTCCAAAGCCCACTAGTGTAACCACGTTTGTACAAAATAATACTATTGCGAAAAATGTAGTAGTAGCGGAATGACTTGTGTTGGGGGACATTTCGTTGGCGGCCACCGAACGAGACTGTATGAGTGTTTTCGCCTAAACCATGTCGCATAACGGCGTCACAAGCGCCGTAGGCCATATAGCCCTTATGCCGAGCACGTAAAAACCATTCGGTATCCACATGATCGATGAACAAGCCCTCATCCATCTCACCAATAGACTCGATTGCTTGCACGGAAATTAAGCTACCAGAAGAAATCAGAAAATCGGCCTCAATACAGCCATCGGAGTCTTTATCGCGGCAGTAGTGGCGGGCAAATTTTAGCGCACCAAACCGCACAAAAAATGATTCACTGCCGTTATCAACGTTTAGGTAACTGACACCAACAGCACTTACCTGAGCGACCAGCGACTTTGCTTTATGAGCAACGACTAGCTTGTCGACCATACCCTCGAGCGGCAAGCTGTCTTGATCCATAATCAACAGGTAGTTATAGTCGCCAGCCTTTGCCTGCTTAATGCCAATATTATGTGCCGCACCTAGGCCGCGATTAGATGACTGCGACAACAATACTAGCTTATCTGACGCGATAGCCGAGATAAGGTCTTCAACATCGTTAAGATTGTTTGAGCCATTATCAATTACAGCGACGTCGCAG
This sequence comes from Arenicella sp., assembly GCA_016763815.1. GTDB lineage: Bacteria > Pseudomonadota > Gammaproteobacteria > Arenicellales > Arenicellaceae > Arenicella. The sequence continues at coordinate 11,581 of JAESTB010000218.1, read as the reverse complement.
CCCTGCTTTAGTAGTTCCTGCAAGGCCGCACTAAGCATCCCACCGTCAGGGTTATAGCTAACGACTACGGCCAAAACTCGCTCTATCATGAGCTGATAAGAATCCGTGCTAAATATCGGTATAGGGGTTTAAGCCTCAGACTCATCTGAGTCATGCTCGATACCAATAGTTCGGCGCACGTGATAAATAGGTTTGTTCTGACTCTCGTAGTAGGTGCGAGTTTGCATTTCACCAATCAGACCGAACAAAATGAATTGCAAACCGATGATAAGCAGCATAAAGGCAAAAATCAGCAACGGTCTATCGCCTAAAGGCACTCCAAAAAACAAGCGTGCAATGGTTAAATACGTAATCAAGGCACCACCGATGCCCCCTAGAGCTAAACCTGGCATCCCGAAAAAATGTAATGGACGGGCATGGAAGCGCAGTAAAAACTTCACCGTTATCAGGTCGAGAACCACGCGAAAGGTTCGCGAGATACCATATTTCGATTCGCCGGCCGTGCGTGCCCGATGATTGACTTTAACCTCGGCAATGGTTGCGCCAACGCCACTGGCTACCGCGGGTATAAAACGATGCATTTCACCGTAGAGCGTCACTTTTTTGGCCAGGCTCTTACGCATTGCTTTTAAGGTGCAACCATAGTCATGCAGGCTGACATCAGTAATTTTAGAAATTAGCTTATTGGCCAACATCGAAGGCAGTTTGCGTGACATGTAGGTGTCTTGACGATCGTGACGCCAACCGCAGGCCATGTCATAGCCCTCCTCTACCTTGGCAATCATAGCGGGTATGTCTGCTGGGTCGTTTTGTCGATCAGCATCGAGGGTGACTACAATCTCGCCTACACTGTAATCGAGGCCGGCCACCATGGCCGCCGTTTGGCCGAGATTACGGCGAAAACTGACTACTTTAATTTGCGGCATCTGAACGCGAAAATCCTCGAGAACCGCCACCCCGTCGTCGCTACTGCCGTCATCAATAAAAAGCACCTCATAGGTTTTACCCATTGGGTCCAATGCGGCTTTAAGCTCTTCACATAGCGCTTTCAAGTTCGGAGATTCGTTTAAAAACGGAATAACAATTGAGACGTCCATTAGCTTACCTTTCTCTGCTCGATCACAGAGTTTCGTTATTATTTTTCACTAAAGTGGGATTATACGAAAATACCACTCAAATATAATGCGTTTAAATCCGAGTTTTACCTAGCATCGCCTGAAAACGACAAAAGAATCACTCGAACAAAATTTAGATCAGCGAAACCAGCTTGTCTTCTTCATAGCGCTGCACTTGCGGAAACACGCCTTCATCGGTGATTCTTAAATGCTTACTATAATATTTATCGACAAAACCCTTACTCTTCCAACGGCGTTGAAATACCTCAAGCTCACGGAAATATCGCTCGATATGCGGCTCGCTCATGTCGTCACCCCGGCTAACCGATTCATGGTGATGGAGCACCGCTTGCGGCGTCCAAATAACCTGCAAACCCTGAGACTCAACGCGTAAACAGTAATCAACGTCGTTGTACGCAACTTTAAAGGCAACCTCGTCTAAGCCGCCAAGCTCTTCAAACAGCGCTCTTGGGGTAACTAAACAGGCGGCGGTCACCGCCATCATGTTCTGGGTTGCCAAACACCTTAATTGGTAGCCAGGGGCATCACCCTCTTCAAGGCGATGGATGTGACCAGCCGCATTACCGACCCCAATAGTAACACCGGCATGCTGAACTTTACCGTTACCAAACAATAACTTAGCACCGACAATGCCGACACTTTCTTGGCTTGCCCAAACCATCATTTGAGTCAACCAATCGCCATCGATCACCTCGATATCATTGTTGACCAAGGCAAGGTACTCAGACTGCCCCTTGGCGACCGCAAAATTGTTAATCGCTGAGTAATTAAACTCACCTGGAAAGTCAACGATAGAGACCCGCGGGTCTCGCTTTATCTGAGCGAAGTACTCATGTGTTTCGGGCAGCTCACTGCCATTGTCGGCAATAATAATGCGGTAATTCGGGTAGTTGGTCTTGCTTAGAATTGTATCAATACAAGGTTTCAACACAGCAAGCCCATCGCGAGTTGGGATGATCAGGTCGACTGACGGCGAATCGGACCACTCTTCTTGCGCAACTAAAATGTTGTAGTCGCCCTGCCGACGGCACTCAATATTAGGCCATGCGCTTTGCTTGCCATTCGGTTCAGGGGTTTGCGGTGGACTAAGTCGAGACGAGCTAAAAAGCACCTCGCTGAATGCCAAGACTTTCGAGCTATCGGTAAAACACTCTAGCGCCAAGTGATACTTAACCTCATCGTTAAGCAACTCAGCGGTACCAACGCTGCGGGCTATCTCAGCCGAAAACATCGCCGCGAACCCTATATAATTGAAGCAATGCAGGTAAGCATGGCTCGGCTGAGGCTTAAATACCGGTGCGAGTTCAATATTCACCTCAGAGCCTCGCGGTTGGTAATCATGATCTGTATAAACAAGATCAGGCCTTACCGACGATGCTTTTACCGCGCGCTTAAGCATTAGTATCGCCGGCGACCGTAAGTGATCAGTGGCCTTAAGAGCAATACAATAATCTATCCCGTTTGGAACGGTGTCACCGGCTAGTAAAATTGAGTCAGGCTGAACCAACAGATCTTCTAGTTCGCGGCGCTGAGCATTATCTTCGATAATTACCGCGATTTTAACGCCACGACCAAGCCAACTTAGCGGCTTGCCAAAACCTTGAAACTTCTGCCAACGATCAATGTTTTCGAGATAGCCATCGCCGCCACGCGCTGGCCCGTAGAACTGCAAAAGGTTACTCGAGAGTTCGAAATTGTCCTGAAACTGCATTAGTAGCATTTTGAATACAACTTTAAGACTAAAAAAGTCGCGTAGATAGCGTCCGCAGATTAATAAAATACGGGCACGGCCTTCTAAGACGGATACGCGTGCCAAACGCTCGAACTCTAACGATTCGCTATGGGCTATTAGCTGCCCATCAGGCAAATACACCAGCATTCGGTTTCGCCCAGAATGAAAACCAACCAAACGCCTTTCTACTTCTTTGCCATTAGCGCTAGCAATAACGATTCTCGGCGTATGATCAAGCGCCCCTTGAACCATAAATTCGGTCACATACCAGCCCGCTCTCAGACAAATTGGACGCGCGTCAAAATTAACTGACGACCACGAAGACTCGAGCTTATTATTAAGCTTAATCAATTGCTTACGGATACTCATAAATGCAAATTAAATTGTGGTTTTACCAAAAAGACTACGCAGGCCGTTGAGAAATCGCCAACCTATGGAATTACTCATTAGCTCAACCTTTGCCTGTAAGTTATCTGAATGAGATTGCAACTGAGTAATCTGTGCGTTGAGATGCGATTGCAGTTTATGATCCAACTGTACTAGAGGTTGATTGGCCGAAGGAACCGCGGGGATATCGTAATTTAGCGGCAACACTGGATAAACCTCAGCGCTAAAGTCACAGAGCTGATCTAGCCGCTTAACATCATCAGACAACGCGATTAAAAAAGAGTTTGCATGCTGGCCTAGTGTGCCTGCTTGGGCAAGACCTTGCCAAACTCTATGTTCGTTCTCGCCAATATCAAAAGCAGCACTGTAATCGCGAGATCTATGACCCTTTAGCTTGTCGATAGCACTAGCAGACACTTCCTTAATAACAGCCGTTGGCACCTTATAATCAGGAAACGGATACATAAACTGAATCGCTTTAAAATCGTCAGCATGCTGGAGCCACTGTTGTTGACTGTAGGTGCGTATTCCAGTCGATTCTGTGTAGTCATCTAAGCCTACATAGGGAACCGCGTAGTGATCTTCATTGGCGCCAAGCAAGTATTTCAAGCCCAAACGATTTTCAATCGCGACCAGCGTTACCCCGTTTGATTTAGATGCCTTCTTGCCTAATGAAAGCAGATCAGCTAATGCCTCTTGATCTGTCGCTCTTTCGGAAAAACGCCCCGCATATTCAGTAACGCCGACAAATAGCACTAAGTCATAATGATCTTCGGGAAATTCAATTTCGTTAAAATTAGCCGAACAGATTGTTACGTTATCTAGGTCGCGACAACGCAATGCGGCTAAGCCTGCACGCGTTGGGCTACCTTCTATTGCGTCAATATGAATGCCCTCTTGCTCAGCTAAAAAACGCGTTATTGAGCCACAGCCACAGCCCAATTCGAGTACTTTTGTGATGCCGTCTAAGTTTAACGGGCGCAGTAAATTCGAGCGAGTGCTGGATAAATGATACTCAGTCGGCCAGTCATAAATAGCCGCTTGTAACTCTTCAGATTGGCACGATAAGTCTTCAGCTTTACTCAAAATCTTATAAAGTTCTACCTCCGATTTTTCACCGTCAGAATAGTTAAATTCACGCTCAGCCGATCCCGCTTGATAAACACCAGATGTATTTTGAGAAAAGCGATTTAGCTCGATTAATTTACTCATGTTTCCCCTTCTGAAATTAGAGTCATATTGCCATCTAGAGCAGCATAACCAAAGGAGTCATGAGTTTCGCTGATGTGTAAATGAATCATGTCATAACGACGATCAACGGGGATTGCGTCTTTTGACTCATGGTCTTGAGCGACACCCAATGAAATAAAATAGTCACCGGCCAATAAATTCAAGGTCAAACGATGTTCAATAGACACTAAGTCGCCAGCTTTTTGATCAGTCGGGAGTTCACCAACCAGTCTTGAATTGGTGCCGTAAACGGCATTGCCATCATTGGTTTTAACAGTGATTCCGTAGATTAAGTCGCTGACATCGTTCTCGAATAAAACCGACATCTTTATCTGAATTTTGTCGCCACGCTGCACTAATCCGGTGGTCGGTGCGCCATTTTGCAACACTTCGTAATGACAAATTTTTGCGCGCCCATCGCCCCACCGCTCTTCGTTAGAGTTATAGGTTGGGTGACTCAAGCAATTATCTTGGGTCGGGTCAAAGTCAACACAATAGTCATTTGGGTTTACCGGAACAGAAGGTTTAACATCAGCATCTGAGGCAAACATCATCTCCAGATAAGCCTGCACAACCTCCTTCGGGCTGCCCGTAAGCTTTAGCTCGCCTGCATCGAGCATGATTGCGCGATCGCAGTATTGCAAAACGCTGTCGGTCGAATGGGTCACAAACAAAATCGAAACGCCCTGCTCTTTTAGCTGTTCTAAGCGTCTAAAGCATTTTCGTTGGAAGCGTACATCGCCGACGGCTAGGGCTTCATCAACGATTAGTATGTCTGGGTTCATATTAATGGCGACGGCAAACGCTAAGCGCACAAACATTCCGCTCGAGTATGTTTTGATGGGTCGATGCAAGAATTCACCAAGGCCGCAAAAATCCACAATGTCGGGTAGCTTTTGATGAAATTCTTCGCGACTCAGCCCCATAATCGAGGCATTTAGCTGTGCGTTTTCCAAGCCAGTGAATTCTGGGTTAAACCCGGCACCAAGCTCTAACAAGGCGGAAATTCGACCCGTAGTTTGGCAATGCCCCGAACTGGGCTGTAAAATACCGGTAATTATTTGTAATAGGGTCGACTTACCTGAGCCATTCTTACCAACAATACCAAGCGTTTCACCTTTATGAACCGTTAGGTCTATGCCCTTAAGAGCCCAAAACTCTTGATGGAATTTTTTCTTGGTGGCAAAACTCTGCCACAAGCGATGAATCGGCTTTTGATAGGTTTCATAACATTTGGATATGTTTTCAACCGTAATTACTGGCGTGTTACTTTGCAACGACTTAGATGACATCAGCGAATCCACCCCTTGTACGCTTAAAAAACCAAACTCCAAGTATCAACATCGCCACAGCGCCTACCGAGTAAAGCCCGAGTAAATACCAATCTGGCAGCTGACCAAATAACATCACTGCACGCAACTGCTCGACAATAATAGTTAACGGGTTGAGCCAAAGAACGTAAGGCTGAAGTTCTAGCGGTAGGCGATCAAACGGAAATACGATCGAGCACATGAACATTAGCACTGTCATTAGCACGCCGACCACTTGCGAGAGGTCACGCACATAGACTCCCAGCACCGAAATGAACCATGATAAGCCGAGTAAAAACACCACAAACGGCAGCAGCACGACAGGTACGAGTAACAGTGTCCAATGCAACTCATTGCCGGTAAAAAGATAAATGGTCATAAGGATTAGCAAGCCTAAAAACATATGGAAAAGTGCATTAGATAAGCTCACTAAGCTTAGGATTTCTAACGGAAAAACCACTTTCTTCACATATTGAGAATTACCAGTTATCATGCTCACTGAGCCGACAACAACCTCTGACATCAAACCATGACAAAGCAAGCCGACGAACAGTATTAGACCGAAATCGATATTGTCCTGACCCGCTACGCCCCACTTAACCTTCATCACCATGCCGAACACAAAGGTGTAGACCAATAGCATTAATATCGGATAGAAGAAGGCCCACAGGAAACCTAACTGTGAACCACGGTAGCGTTTTTGAACGTCCCGTTTTAGCATTTGAACAAACAAATACTTATTATTTAATACGCTAGAGAGCATGTTTTATTATATTTTTATGTACTTGTAAACAAGAGCAGCTAAGTTGCCGCGCTAGAATCATTAATACCCGTTGGTAATACAGGACTAGTCGATGCCAATAAACTGATGTTTATTTTCCAATATGGTTGTCAGGTAGCGACCATAGCCACTTTTGCCATATTGATGCGCCGCCTTTTCAAGTTCATTTTCACCAATATAACCTTTACGAAAGGCAATTTCTTCAAGACAAGCAACTTTCAAACCTTGTCGGCTCTCTATGGTCTCGATAAACATCGACGCTTGCAGTAGTGATTCGTGCGTGCCCATGTCCAACCATGCAATACCTCGACCAAACACTTGAACCGATAAATCGCCCCATTCTAAGTATTGTTTATTAACGTCGGTAATTTCCAACTCGCCACGTTCGGATGGCTGGATGCTCTTTGCTACGTCAACAACTCGATTGTCGTAGAAATACAGTCCCGTAACCGCGTAGTTCGATTTGGCTTTTGTGGGCTTCTCTTCTAAACTCAAAGCGTTCCATTTTTCATCGAACTCCACCACACCATATCGCTCAGGATCCTGTACAGGGTAGGCAAAAACGGTGGCTCCCTTCTTTTGCTCACCGGCTTGTGCGAGGTGTTTGCTTAAATCAGAGCCATGAAACACATTATCGCCAAGCACTAATGCGCAGTCGTCGTTGCCGATAAACTCGGAGCCAATAATAAATGCTTGCGCGAGCCCGTCTGGAGACGGCTGAACTGCATATGAAATATTCAGACCCCATTGCGAGCCATCGCGCATCAACTGTTGAAAACGCGGTGTATCTTGAGGCGTCGAAATAATCAATATATCTCGAATACCCGCTAACATAAGTGACGAAAGCGGGTAATAAATCATCGGTTTATCGTAAACCGGCAATAGCTGTTTCGATACCGCCTGCGTCACCGGGTGTAAGCGTGTACCAGAACCGCCAGCTAAAACTATTCCTCTCATTTCACTTTCCTATGGTCAATCACGTTAAATGTATTAATGTATTTATTTCGAGCCTAAACGGTCGCCGCTATAACCGCCTGATACCGTAGCGACCCACTCGACGTTGCCTAAATACCACTCTACTGTTTTTCGAATGCCAGTTTCGAATGTCTCTTGCGGAGTCCAGCCTAGCTCTCGTTCAATTTTGCTAGCGTCAATCGCGTATCGACGGTCATGACCAGGCCGGTCCGCGACATAGACTATTTGCTCGGCATATTTTTTACCACCGGCTCGAGGAGTAATATCGTCGAGGATGGCACACATGATGGTTACCACTTCGATATTAGTTTTCTCATTGTGCCCGCCAACATTGTAGACCTCGCCATTCTCACCTTGGGTGGCGATGGTCCACAGGGCTTTCACATGATCATCTACAAACAACCAATCGCGAATGTTGTCACCTTTGCCGTAAATAGGTAACGGCTCGCCAGCGACTGCTTTTTGAATAATGAGCGGCACTAGTTTTTCAGGGAACTGAAACGGGCCATAGTTATTAGAGCAATTTGATACCACCACCGGTAGCTTGTAGGTTTTATTCCAAGCCCTAACTAGGTGGTCGGAACTTGCTTTGCTTGCTGAATAAGGGGAATTAGGCTTGTACCGAGTGGTCTCAGTAAACAACCCAGTTTCGCCCAAGCTTCCGTAAACTTCATCTGTTGAGATATGGTGAAATTTGAAAGCGTCTTTTTTGGCACCTTCAAGGCTTTGGTAATATCCGAGCGCTACTTGCAGCAAGTTATAGGTGCCAACAATATTAGTCTGAATGAACTCGCCGGGGCCGTCAATCGACCGGTCGACATGCGACTCAGCGGCCAAATGCATTATGTAATCAGGCTGATGCTTATCTACCAGAGCCTGCATTGCCTCAGTGTCAATAATATCGTATTGATAGAAATGATGCCGTTGACTGGCGTCGGCGCCACCTAATGAATGCAAACTACCCGCATAGGTCAGTTTATCGACATTGATCACTACTGTGTCAGTTTGATTAATCAAGTAGCGGACTAGCGCCGAGCCGATAAAGCCTGCGCCGCCCGTCAGCAATACTGTTTTGCTCATTTGATAACTCTTATTTTATTCTTAATTAGTTTGATAATAACGTTCGTGACTGCACTTACGCCAAGTTCGAATCTTGCTCAGTCATCAACGGGTTTCGGTAATTCATATTTAGCAACATTGCTGGCACTACAAGTTTCTCAGCGCCATACAATGCTTCTAACTCAAGGGCCAACTGGCGAGTCTGCTCCATTGAGGTTAATACAATCGCATCAAAGCTGTCGCATTCTATGCTTTGGGCAACAATAGGTACACCAAAAAACTCATGTCGTTGAGAACCCGGTTGATAAATCGCGACAAGTTCGACCTTACTCTGCATTGCTCGCATCACGGCAATTTCAGTTAAGTCAGATAACCCAGCGAGTACTACTCGCGTACTGCCGACCGACACGCAGTGATCAAACACCGCTGAGTACTCGTCATCAGATTGACGGAACAACGCCAGAGAGGTAGAAGAAAAATCGGCTGTGAGTCTCGCCTTCTCAGCAAAGCCATTTGGAGTTAGATAATATAAGTATCGATTGGCCGGAGCCGTGGTTATCTTAATCCAGCCCTTTTTCACGCAGCGCTTCAAATATGAGTTGGCTAAACCTAGCGCTACACCCATCTCTTGAGCGAGGTGCCGTTGACTAATATTGTCTTTTTGTTCAATCGCCTGCAGCAGCCCCAAGGTCAGTTGACTTTTTTTGTCGTTACCCGCAACGGTATTAAGCCGTTCAGAAGCGGTTGAGTTTCGTTCAGTGTTCATAGCGTGAACACTATAGAGATTGATGTAGGCTTAGTCAAAACATTTAGCACACCCGCTTGCGTCTCGAAAGCGTAAAAAAAATGACACACCGCTGTAACAAAACCAACCTACCTTAAGTAAAATTGATTAAATAAAGCGAACTTAGATATGACTAGAGCTGATTTACACGTTCATTCGAAATACTCCGACCAACCGAGCACCTGGGGCCACAAGGTATACAACTCACCTGAGAGCTTCACCGAAACAGAGACGGTCTATTGGCAGGCTAAATCGCGTGGTATGGATTTCGTCACCTTAACTGACCACGATGACATAAGAGGCTCTCTAGAGCTGCTTAAAAACCACCCCGATGACTGCTTTATATCTTGCGAGGTAACAGCATTTTTCCCCGAAGACCGCTGCAAAGCTCATGTACTTGTTTACGGCATTGATGAGTCGCAGTATCGACAGCTAATGGCCACGGCAAACAATATCTACCGTTTACGCGATTACATTGCCGAACAAAAGATTGCCTATTCGGTAGCCCACGCGACCCACGACCAAGACGGGCGACTAAGCTTTGAACACATCGAAAAACTAGTGGTACTTTTTGACGTTTTCGAAGTCGTTAACGGCGCCTCCGGTACTTTAAGCAACACACTATTATACAACTACTTGAAAACCCTAAATAAGACCATGCTTGAGCAGCTTCAAACCAAGCATGGATTGAAGCCGATTGGCGCAAACCCATGGATCAAAGGGTTTACCGGTGGGTCAGATGATCATTGTGGCATTCTGATTGGTAGCGCGTATACGCAGTGCCGAGCCCACAATGTTCGCCAATACATAGACGCGATACGCAATAAAGGCAGCATCGCCAACGGGCTACATGGTAATTTTGAATCGTTCGCAACAGGTATCATCAAGCATGTGCATGATTACCGAGCAAATAGCGGTACTAAATATTCAAACACAAAAATGAGTGATTTCCTTGAGCTGTTTTTTAATCATAAGGAAGGTAACTTAGTTAAGCGTTTCAAGAAAAGCCAATCGCTGCGCTACCTAAAGAAAAAAAACACCAAGACGCATAAGGCATTAGCGGCATTGTTACAGCAGGTTCAAGCTGATTTGCACACCGACATGTCGGACAAGATACCTCAAACTTACCAGCTGATTACTGACCTTCACGACGAGGTGTTTTGTGCAGTAATCGAGGTATTTTCAAAGCACCTTCCTAGCGGCGATATATTTAAAGGCTTTAACCGACTTGTGTCGCTGTTCCCGATGAGTCTTTTGGTCATTCCGTTCTTGGGTGCAATGCGGCACCAAGCGCTAAAGGTTGAGGTTAAGCGGCAGTTGATAGCTGGGGCTAACCGAAACTCGGAGACGACGTACGTCGATAAAGCTCTTTGGTTCACCGATACCATTGACGATTTAAACGGTGTATCGGTAAGCCTGAGACAAATTGCATCATTTGGCACCACTCATGGCTATAACCTAAAGCTCGTTACCTGCGTTAATCGCGACAACTTAAGTTCGCCTCTACCCACTGGCACATTGAACTTCAAACCAATAATGGAGGTAACCGCGCCAGGCTACGACACTCAAAAAATTGGCTTTCCATCGCTACTAAAAGTGATGCACCGGTTTATTGAGGAGCAGCCTGACCAAGTTATTATCTCTACGCCAGGACCGTTAGGAATCGCAGCATTACTATGCGCTAAGATCATGGGTGTACCGGTAAAAACCATCTATCACAGTGATTTTGCCGAGCAAGTTATGCGTATCAGCAACGAACCCAGCCTCGCAAGGGCCGTCGATTTTGCCGTCAATTTATTCTATAAACAATCCAATCAGGTGTTTGTGCCCAGTCAGTTTTACATAGATAAGTTAAGCGACTCTGGGCTAAACCGAGAGCGGATGTCGATCTTCCCAAGAGGCATCGATTTGCAGCTGTATTCACCCGAACCACAATCGGACTCACATTGTAATAAACAAGTGCTTAGGCGGCCGCTAATTCGTCGTCACCAGCTACATGGTAGCTTCACGCTTTTATTTGCTGGCCGAATTTCAGAGGATAAAAATCTATCACTACTCACCAAGATTATAAAGCGAGCGAATAAAGAAAGACCTGGCACCTACAATTTAGTTATTGCTGGTGACGGTCCAGATCTATCGCGCTTAAAAACCGACCTTGCCCACCAGAGTAATGTTTTATTTACTGGC